>NZ_JBEOMB010000117.1:0-1102 GCF_046000175.1 Rhodoplanes sp. SY1 | reverse complement strand
CCCGGAACGGTGCCGGCGGCGAATTGCCCCGAGTCGACGATCGCCAGCTTGTCGGCCGAGATGTCGAGCTCGCTGCCGCGGCCGCCCGGCGCCGGCCCGGACAGCGCGGTGCCGAACAACTTGATGGACGCGGAAGCGATGACGGAGAGCCGGCCGGCGTCGATCGGCAGCCGCGGGACCGTGACGCCGGCATGCACCGCCGCCTCGGTGAAATAGGTGTTCGCGAGGCTGTAGCTGTACTCGCTGTAGCTCCGCCACACGGCGCTGCTCTGCACGGCGAAGAGCTGGCTGCCGAACGAGGAGGTCGAGGGGTTGGTCGACTGGGTGTAGTTGCCCGTGACCAGAACGGTGCCGTCCGGGAGCGTGGTTCCGGACGGCAGGTTGCGTCCCAGATTGCTCCCGTAATAGGTCACCCGCAGGGCGCCCGGCAAGGTCGCGTAGTGCCCGGGATAGAGCGTGTAGACGCCCGCCGGGATGCCGTTGCCGCCGTCGATCCGGATCTGCGTCCCGGCGAGCGGATAGTCGTCGGCGCCGAGATACTCGACGCCGCCCGTCGTCAGATGCTTGTTGGTCGTGGTGAAGTGGATATCGAACGCCGCGACGGGGTCGTTGATCGACGGAACCAGTGCATAGACCTTCTGGCCCGACGTCGTGGCGAGGACGTCGCGGCTCCCGCCCTTGCCCTGGATCCACTCCATGGCCTGCAGGTCGCCGCCGCCGCGCGCATCGATGGTCGCTCCGGACGCGATGGTGACGTTCGCGCCGTCGAGCACCAGACCCTTCGACGGCAGATCGACCCCGAAGGGGAGCGTCTTCGCGTTGTAGTACCAGTTGGTTCCGTCGATCGTCTCGCCATACGGAACGAGTGCGCCGGCGAGCGTGACGGAGGTCAGGCTGCCGGGCGCCAGCGTCACCTTGACGGTCGCGGTGAGCGTGATCCGTCCGAGGGGCGCGAACAGGTTGCCGCCCTGGGTGATGTTCCTCGCCGTGACGGTCACACCGCCGCCGGCCGAGAGCGGAAGGTCGCTCCGGCCGCCGGTCGTCGCCTGGAACACCACGTCCCCGGTCGTCTGGATGGTGAAGTCGACCGCCGAGATCGGGT
>NZ_JBEOMB010000116.1:0-944 GCF_046000175.1 Rhodoplanes sp. SY1 | reverse complement strand
GGATCGACGAGCTGTTCACCGCGTGGCCGTTCTACGGCTCGCGCCGGCTGACGGCGACGCTTCGGGCCGAGGGCTGGCTCGTCAACCGCAAGCGCGTGCAGCGCCTGATGCGGCTGATGGGCATTGCCGCGCTGGGACCGAAGCCGAACACGTCGAAGCCGGCGCCCGGCCACAAGGTCTTCCCGTATCTGCTGCGGGCTCTGTCGATCGAGCGGCCGAACCATGTGTGGGCGGCGGACATCACCTACATCCCGATCGGCCGCGGCTTCCTCTACCTGGTGGCGATCATCGACTGGGCGAGCCGGGCCGTGTTGGCGTGGCGGTTGTCGAACACGCTGGACACCTCGTTCTGTCTGGCGGCCCTCGAGGAGGCGATGGCGCGGTATGGCAACCCGGAGATCTTCAACACCGACCAGGGGTGCCAGTTCACCTCGGGGGCCTTCACGGGCGCTCTGCTCGAGGCCGGCATCCGGGTCTCGATGGACGGCCGCGGCCGCTGGATGGACAACGTGTTCATCGAGCGGCTGTGGCGCTCCCTCAGACACGAGGACGTCTATCTGAAGCACTACGCCGACGGCCGAGAGGCGAAAGCCGGCATCGCCGCGTGGATCGCGTTCTACAACGAGCAGCGGCTCCACCAGGCGCTCGGCTATCGCACGCCGATGGCGGTGTGGCGTTCCGGCCAGACCGCCGAGGCTGTGGACATGATGGACAACGCTGCCGAGGCTGGGCAAGAATCGGCGCCGGCGGCGAGGTATGATTTGGCTTTATGACGAATCGCGCATTCAAGGCCGGCGTGAGCCGCAATCAGCCGAGTTTCCTGCCGCCGAGCGTCGAGGACTATGTCGGGCCGGACAATCTGGTACGGGCGATCGACGCGTATGTCGGGGCGCTCGATCTGGTGCCGCTCGGGTTCGGGCATGCAGGATCGGTTGGGGGCGGCG
>NZ_JBEOMB010000115.1:0-23031 GCF_046000175.1 Rhodoplanes sp. SY1 | reverse complement strand
GCCCGAGCCGCCGAATCGGCTCGATCCGGTTCGGCATCCCGAAGCCCGAGCCGCCGCCCCCGCCGCAGCCGAAGGCAGCGGAGCCGCTCCCCGTCGAGGAGCCGCCCGTGGCGACAGCGCCGCCCGCCGCGGCCGCCCCGCCTGCTGGCGGATGATCGTCTCCTCGCGGCTCTTCTGGAACACCTCCATGGTGTGGAGGCCGCGCGTGTCGACAGCGCCGCCCGCCGCGGCCGCCCCGGCGCCGAAGCCGGCGACCGCCGCTCCTGGCGCCGTCGCGCAGGTGCCGCCGGCCGTGATGGCGCGCTGGCAGACGCTGCTGCTGGCCGAGCTTCACCGCAAGAAGCGTTATCCGGGCGCGGCGCGCGGACGAATCGGCACGGCCCGCGTCGCCTTCACGATCGACCGCGCGGGGCATGTGCTGAAGCGATCGATCGCCACGACGTCCGGCTCGGCCGTCCTCGACGAGGAGGCGCTCGCCCTGCTCGACCGGGTGTCGCCGCTGCCGGCGCCGCCGCCCGAGCTGGCCGAGGCGGCGCTGTCCTTCGTGGTGCCGGTGCGGTTCACCAAAGGCGCCGAGGCGCGCTGACGCCGCTGCGTGTCATTGCCGGGCTCGGCAGAAGAAGACGGTCGTCCCGGGGCGGCGCGACAGCGCCGAGCCCGGCACCTATAACCCCTGTCTTTCGTGAGCCTCTTTCGTGAGCCTCTTTCGTGAGTCACTGTCGCCGGACGTCTGGATCCCGGGCTCGCGGACCTCGAGGTCCGCGCCCCGGGATGACCAAATCCGCTTTGGCCGTCAGGCCTTCTCGAAGCGGATCGCCTGGGCGCCTTCCCACAGCGCGAGGCGGCCGAGCTCGGGCAGCTTGTCGAGGTTCGACGTGATGGTGATGAAGTGGCTGCCGGCGAGCTGACCGACCTTGCTGGCGAACCGCACGCCGCCATAGGCGAGCAGGATCTCGGTTTCGCTGAGGCCGCCCGGATAAAGGATGAACTGTCCGGGCGCCGGGAAGCTCGTGTGGTTCTCGTAGTCGACCCCGAAGGAGTAGTCGCCGAGCGGGATCCACACGCCCTCGCCGCTCCAGCGCACATGCACGACCTTGCTGACATAGGGCATGCGGCTCTCGAAGGCCGCGCAGGTCTTCGGCGCGGCGGCGCGCTCGAAGCGGGCGTCGAACGTGAACGGGCCGGCGGTGATCTTCAGGAGGTCGCTCATCGTTTTTGAATCCGTGGAGGCTCTTTTTGCGGGGCGAGGCCGCGGGCGACGCCGCGGCCCCGCTTGGTAGCGGACCTTTCGGCCGGTTTCCAGCCCGGCCCGCCGGGCCGACCGCGGCCGCGCTTGAGGGGGGCCGGGCCGCACTGCTAGACCTCGGACCATGACGAACGGAGCCATGACGGACGGAGCGACGCGCCGGGACGAGGCCGGTTGGATTACCCTGTTTCCGCCGCTCGCCGCGCTGCCGGAGGCGGAGCGCGGGCTCGTCGCCGGCCGCGCGGCCCCGGCGGCGCTGCCGGCCGGCACCACGGTGTTCGAGCCGCATCAGGCCTGCGGCGCCTTCCTGTTCGTCACCGGCGGCAGCGTGCGGGTCTACCAGCTCGACCAGGACGGCAACGAGATCGTGCTCTATCGTCTCGGCCCCGGCAGCATCTGCATCCTCACCACCATGGCGCTGCTCGCCGCCGAGCGCTACAGCGCCTTCGCCGTCACCGAGACGCCGGTGACCGTGATGGCGCTGCCCGGCGGCCTCTTCGACGAGCTGATGGGACGCTCCGGCGGCTTCCGCAGCTTCGTGTTCCTGGCCCATGCCGAGCGGATGGCCGACCTGATGCGGGTGATCCAGAACGTCACCTTCGAGTCGATCCCGTCGCGCCTCGCCGCCCGCCTGCTGGCGCTCGCGGCCGACCGCAAGGCGCTGTCGATCACCCACCAGCAGCTCGCCGCCGAGATCGGCAGTGCCCGCGAGGTGGTGAGCCGGCATCTCAAGAGCTTCGAGAAGCGCGGCTGGGTGTCGCTCGCCCGCAACCGCATCGAGGTGCGCAACGCCGCCTCGCTGCGGGCGGCGGCCGGCGACGCGCGGGCCTGACCGGCCGTGCGGCGGGGCCGCGCGGGCGATTTCGTCGCACGCCCAGAAAAGCGCGCGCGCCCGGGGCGTTCTGCGCTATAATACCTCGATCGGAGAGATCACCGTCACGGTGGCTAGCTGGGTTCCCGATGTCACCGTGACTTCGTCACAGACGACAGGCGT
Organism: Rhodoplanes sp. SY1; assembly: GCF_046000175.1. Classification (NCBI taxonomy): domain Bacteria; kingdom Pseudomonadati; phylum Pseudomonadota; class Alphaproteobacteria; order Hyphomicrobiales; family Nitrobacteraceae; genus Rhodoplanes; species Rhodoplanes sp. SY1. The sequence goes on along the minus strand of NZ_JBEOMB010000115.1, from coordinate 20,791 downwards.
GTTGCACGCCTATGTCTCGGTCATCGAATTGCGTCGAACCGAGCGAGGGACAAGAGCATGACGAAGAACATCGGAATGATGGACCGCGCCGTCCGCGCGATCGTCGGCATCGCCCTGATCTACTGGGCCTGGAAGGGTGGCGGCCCGACCTGGGCGTGGATCGGCGTGCTGCCGCTGGCGACCGCGCTGATCGCCTACTGCCCGGCCTACCCGCTCTTCGGGATCAACACCTGCGACACCAAGGAGCCGGCGAAGCGCTGATCCGATACTGCGACGCGGGATGCCACGACGTCGGCGCCGCAGACCCATGATCGCCGGGCGGGACCATCCCCCGCCCGGCGATTGTCGTTTCTGAAACGCCGACTTTTTTGGCACTCCGACACCGTGCCGCCGCCGCTACCCGGACCGTCGCCGAGATCGTCTATGGCCGGGACGAGCCCGGCCATGAATGGCAAAGGTCGCGGCCGACGAAGGCTGCTGTCACGCCTCGCCGATGCGGATCGTCGTGTCGTCGACGAAGGCGTAGGGCGGCACCGGGAGATTGAGCTGCGCCGGTCCGTGGCGGACGCGCCCGGAGGCGTCGTATTGCGAGCCGTGGCACGGGCAGAACCAGCCGCCCCACTCGCCCTGCTTGCCGAGCGGGATGCAGCCGAGATGCGTGCAGCTGGCGAACACGACGAGCCACTGCTCGCGCCCCGCCTTCACGCGATCGCCGTCGGCCTGCGGATCCATCAGCTCGGACAGCTTGGTCGCCTGCTCCTTGGCGATCTCGTCGGGGGTGCGGTGGCGGATGAAGATCGGCTTGCCGCGCCAGAAGATGCTGATGATCTGCCCCGGCGCGATGGCGGCGAGGCTGATCTCGATCGGCACGCCGGCCGCGATGGTCGAGCGGTCGGGATTCATCTGGTCGACGAGCGGCCACACGGCGGCGCCGACGCCGACGGCGGCGACGCCCCCGGTGGCCAGATAGAGAAAGTCGCGGCGACTGGGATCCGGGGCGGCAATGCTGGTCATGAGGACATCCTCGTCGGCGCACGCTCTTGCGCACGCGGCGATATGTATTTGATGATACTTATGTAATAACGTGAATATGTTCCGTCAACCGCAACGATCCTTATGGCCGATAGCGGGTCGTGACGGGCCGGGCTGATCTCGATCAACGACGGAGCGCCGCGACTGCGCGACAAGCGCGCCGCATCTCCTGTCGCACGGGGGCTCGTCGTGCACGCCGTCATCCGCTCCGCTCTCCTGCTCGCATCGCTCGCCCTCGCCGCGCCGGTCACCGGCGGGATCGGCGCGACGACCGAAGCGAACGCGGGTCCGGTGGTCGTCGACGCGACGGAGGTCGCCGCCGCGATGGCACGCGGCGCGATCGTGTGGGACGCGCGTGACGCGGCGGCGTTCCGCCAGGCCCACCTGCCCGGCGCCGTCCACGTGCCCGAGCCGGAGCGCGCGCTGCGACTGCCGACCGTGCAGGAGTTTTCCGAGCTCGTCCGGGTCGAGCGCAACTTCTCCGACGCCGGGCTCGACCTCGGGCGCGAGATCGTCGTCTACGCGCATCGCGGCAGCCCCCTCGCCTACGCGGCTTACGCGGCCGCGCAGTATTTCGGCGCTCGCCGTGTCGTCGTGTTCCACGACGGCATCGACGGCTGGCAGGAGGCCGGTCGCCCGCTCGAAGCCGGCGACGCGCGGCGTCCGGCTGTCGCGGTCCGGATCGCGCCCGACCCGCGACTGTCGGTGACGACCGACGAGCTGAAGGCGCGACTCGGGCGGCCCGACGTGCAGATCGTCGACGCCCGCACGCCGGCGGAGTTCTCCGGCCGCGATGTTCGCGCGCCGCGCGGCGGCCACGTGCCGGGCGCCGTCAACATTCCCTACGAATGGAACTGGGCCGATCCCGACACCGCCGTGAAGCTCGCGCGGCGCCAGGCGACCGACACGCGCGGCATGGCGCTCAAGCCGGTCGACGCGCTGAAGCATCTCTATGCCGGGCTCGATCCGACCAAGGAGACGATCGTCTACTGCCAGAGCGGCGGCCGCGCCTCGGAGACCTTCGGCGTGCTGAAGGAGCTCGGCTTCCGCAACGTGCGGCTCTACAAGCTCTCCTGGTCGGCCTGGGCGGCGCGCCCCGACACCCCGGTCGAGACCGGCGAGGGGCCGCAGATCTGCTGCGCGACCGGCCCGGTGCCGGCGGACCAGCGGCCGGTACCCTGAGCGCCGCCGACATTCGGGTTCCCGGCTAGCCGAGTCTCCCCTAAAGTCCCGGCCCCGCCGGCCGGAGACCGCATGACCGAGACGCCCCCCGCACCGTCGCCGCGCACCGCGCCGGCGATCCTCGCCGCGCTCGCGGCCCTGTTCGTCGGAGTGGGGCTCGCGCGCTTCGCCTACACGCCGCTCCTGCCCGCCGTGGTGGCGGCCGGCTGGTTCGGCCCCGACCAGGCCGCCTATCTGGGCGCCGCCAATCTCGGCGGCTATCTGCTCGGTGCCATCGCGGGCCGCTGGTCGATGGCGCACGCCTCGCGCGCCGCGCCGCTCCTGATGCTCGCGACCGCCGCGACCTTCCTGGCTTGCGCCGCGCCCCTGCCGTTCTGGTGGTTCGTGCTGTGGCGCTTCGTGTCGGGGCTCACCGGCGGTGCCTTGATGGTGATCGCGGCGCCGGCGGCGCTGCGCATCGTGCCGCCCGCCCGCCGCGGTCTCGCCGGCGGGCTGATCTTCGCCGGCGTCGGGCTCGGCATCGCCGGCTCCGGATTTCTGGTGCCGCAGCTCCTGAAGATCGGGCTCGGCGCCGCCTGGGCGGCGATCGGCGCGCTCGCCGTCGCCGTGACGCTCGCCACGTGGCGCGGCTGGCCGCCCGATGTCGCGGTGTCGCGGGCGGAGACCGTCGCGGCGACGAGCGGCCGGCCGTGGCCGCTTTCGGCCACGGTGCTGATCGTCGTCTACGGCGTGATCGCCGCGGGTCTCGTGCCCCACATGGTGTTTTTGGTCGACTTCATCGCCCGCGGGCTCGGCGCCGGCATCACAGCCGGCGCGACCTGGTGGGTGGTGTTCGGGGCGAGCGCCACGGTCGGCCCGGCGATCTTCGGGGCGCTCGCCGACCGCATCGGCTTCGGCAACGCGCTCGCCTGCGCGCTCACGCTGCAGATCGGCGCCATCGGGGTGCTGCTGATCTCGACCGGACCGCTGGCGCTCGCCCTCACCAGCGTGGTGGTCGGCGCCTATGTGCCGGGCTCGGCGCCGCTGGTGCTCGGGCGGCTGCGCGAGATCTTCCACGATCCGGTGCGCCAGCAGATCGCCTGGAGCCGCGGCACCATCGTGTTCTCGCTCGGCCAGGCGGGATCCGCCTGGCTGCTGTCCGTCGTTTTCGCCCACACGGGCGACCATCGCGTGCTGTTCGGCTTCGGCGCCGGCGCCTTCGCGCTGGCGCTGCTGCTCGACCGGGCGACGGCGGTGATCGAGGCGCGGCGGCGCACGCCGCACGGGAGCTGACCGTCGCAGCCACCCGCGATCCTCGTCCTGAGGAGGCCGCGAAGCGGCCGTCCCGAAGGACGCGGCCACATGGTTCGAGACGCGCGACGCACGCCGGACCGACGCCCCGAACTCCGCTCATGCCCGCGAAGGCGGGCATCCAGGGCGTCGTACCGTGCCGCCCCTGGGTCCCCGCCTTCGCGGGGACGAGCGGAGGAACGGCAAGAGCCTCAATCCTTCTTCGGCGCGATCTGGCCCCAGGCCTCGACGGCGTGCGAGGCGTACATGACGCTCGGGCCGGCGCCCATGTAGACGGCCATGCCGAGCGTCTCCATCAGCTCCTCCTTGGTGGCGCCCTGCTCGATCGCCGCCTTGACGTGGAAGGCGATGCAGTCGTCGCAGCGGATCGCGACCCCGATGGCGAGCGCGATCAGCTCCTTGGTCTTGGTGTCGAGCGCCTTCGGCGCGAGCGCCGCCTGCGCCATGGCGGAAAAGCCCTTCATGACGTCGGGGGCGCCGCCACGCAGGTCCTTCAGGCTGACGCCCAGCTCCTTCATCAGTTCGGGCCAGTTGGTCTTCACGACTGTTCTCCTCGAGTCTTCTTCGAACGGGTGTCGGGCCGGCGCGGGAGGCCGACCCGGGATCGTCACTGGAATGCGCAGCCGGTCCGGATCCCGACCTTCTTGAACAGGATAGCGGCCGGGCAGAAGCCCGTGAACGCCGCCTGCAGCATGTTGGCCCCGACGAAAACGGTGAGCAGCAGCCACCATGGGCTGACCCAGTGCGCCAGCGCGACGCTGACGAGGACCATGAGTCCGGCAAACGCCAGAACGGCGCGATCGACCGTCATGAGGGAAACTCCCGATCTTGTCCGGCGCCGCGGGTCGCGATCGCCTGTTGCCTTCATATCGTCATTTGCATATATTCGCAACCATGAAACAACACGGCATCGAGTCCCCGACCGATCCCCTGTTCGCCGCCGCCGAGGCGTGCACGCTCCTGCGCGCGCTGGCGAGCCCGCACCGGCTGATGATGGTGTGCGCCATGCTGGACCGCGAGCGCTCGGTCGGCGAGCTCGCCGAGTCGCTCGGCATGCGCATCGCCAACGTGTCGCAGCATCTCACGCTGCTGCGCAAGGACGGCCTCGTGACGGCGCGGCGCGACGGCCAGACCGTCTGGTACGCGATCGCCAGCGATCCGGCCCGCGAGCTCATCGCCGCCCTGCACGGCATCTATTGCACCACCGCGGCCGCCGGCGCACCGCCGGCCGCCGCCGGCAAGCCCGTTCGCCCGACCAAGAGGATCACGCCATGACCGTGTCCGGGACCGCTCCCGACGCCCCCCGCGCCTGCCGGTTCCGTCCGCGTCCGGCCGCCGAGTCCGCGACGCCCGACACCGACCGGGCGCCGCTGCGCCTCGCCGACCCGGGCGTCTCCCGCCTCGGCGACAAGGAGCGCGCGGTGGTGCGCGCCTTCGTGCTGGCGTTGCTGCTCGGCGGCGCGGCGACCTCGAGCCAGGCCGGTACCCTGACGGTCGCGGCGAGTGCCGTGCAGGACGAGAAGGCCGTGTTCGCGACCGTCGAGAGCGCCAACGTCGTGCCGGCGCGCGCCCGCATCGGCGGCACCGTGGTGCGGCTCGCGGTGAGATACGGCGACGAGGTGAAGCAGGGCCAGACCGTCGCCGTCGTCGGCGACGACAAGCTGATGCTGCAGACCCGCTCGCTCGACGCCCAGATCGCCGGCCTGGAGGCCCAGGTGTCGCAGGCGACCGTCGATCTCGAGCGCACCCAGAGCCTGTTCGACAAGGGCACGGTGGCGCGCTCGCGGCTCGACGAGGTGCGCACCGCCTTCAACGTCGCCGACAACGCGCTGAAGGCCCGCCGCGCCGAGCGCGCCGTGATCGAGCAGCAACTCGCCGAGGGCACCGTGCTGGCGCCCACGGCCGGCCGGGTGCTGAAGGTGCCGGTGACGCCCGGCACCGTGATCCTGCCGGGCGAGCCTGTCGCCCAGATCGCCGAGGCCAATTTCGTGCTGCGCCTGCGCGTGCCGGAGCGACACGCCAGATTCCTCAAGGCCGGCGACCCGGTGCGGATCGACGGCGAGGCGCTGGGCCGCGGCGAGGCGACGTTTGGAAAAGTGCGGCTCGTCTATCCGCAGATCGAGGACGGCCGCGTCGTCGCCGACGCCGCCGTCGACGGGCTCGGCGACTATTTCGTCGGCGAGCGCATCCGGGTCTGGGTGTCGGCCGGCGAGCGCACCGCCGTCACGGTGCCGGCCGCCGCCGTGACAACGCGGTTCGGCATCGACTATGTGAGGCTTTCGCGCAACGGCGGCACCATCGACGTTCCGGTGCAGCGCGGCCGCACCGTGCGGCGCCCCGGCGAGCCGGACGCGGTGGAAATCCTCTCCGGCCTCGTGCCCGGCGACCGGCTGGTGACGCCGTGACCGACCGCGTGCCCGCCTCCGAGACCGGCTCCGTGAATCTCGGCATCTCCGGCCGGCTGACCAAGGCGTCGATCCGGTCGCCGCTGACGCCGCTGTTCCTCATCGCCTCGCTGGTCGCCGGCCTGATGGCGCTCGTCGCGATTCCGCGCGAGGAGGAGCCGCAGATCAGCGTTCCGATGGTCGACATCCGGATCAATGCCGACGGCCTCAAGGCGCCCGACGCCGTGGAGCTGGTCACCAAGCCGCTGGAGACGATCGTCAAGAGCATCGACGGCGTCGAGCACGTCTATAGCCAGACCCAGGACGACCGGGTGATGGTGACGGCCCGCTTCCTGGTCGGCACCACGTCCGAGGACGCGATCCTGCGCGTCCATGAGAAAATTCGCGCCAACTACGACCGCATGCCCGCCGGCATCCCCGAGCCCCTGATCGTCGGCCGCGGCATCAACGACGTTGCGATCCTGGTGCTGACGCTGGCGCCGAAGCCGGCGGCGGCCGACCGCTTCACCGACAAGGACCTCTACGAGCTCGCCGACAAGCTGCGCGCCGAGCTGGTGAAGGTCGACAATGTCGGGCTGACCTACATCGCCGGCGGCAACCCGCAGCAGATCCGCGTCGAGCCCGATCCCGAGAAGCTCGCCCTCCACGGCGTGACGCTCGCCCAGCTCGTCGGCAAGGTGAAGAACGCCAACCGCTCGTTCCTGGCCGGCAGCGTGCGCGAGGCCGGCGGCATGCGCACCGTCGCGGCCGGGCAGACGCTCGCCGGTGTGCCCGACATCGGCCTGCTGCTGGTGACGACCCGCGACAACCGCCCCGTCTATGTGCGCGACCTCGCCTCCGTCGTCGTGGGCCCGAGCCCGCGCGAGGCGCGGGTGTGGATGGACACCGAGGATCCGACAGTCTCCCACCGGACCGCCGCCGATCGCGGTTTCGTGCGCACGCCCGCCGTCAGCGTCGCCTTCGCCAAGCGGGCCGGCGCCAACGCCGTCACGGTCTCGGCCGATCTCCTCGCGCGGCTCGAAACCGCCAAGGCGCGGCTGATCCCCGAGGACGTCGTCGTCACGGTGACGCGCGACTACGGCGAGACGGCGAGCGACAAGGCCGACGAGCTGTTCTTCCATCTCGGCCTCGCGACCGTGTCGATCGTCGTGCTGATCGCACTCGCCATCGGCTGGCGCGAGGCGCTGGTGACCGCGGTGGTCATCCCGACCACCATCCTGCTGACGCTGTTCGCCGCCAACCTGATGGGCTACACGATCAACCGCGTCAGCCTGTTCGCCCTGATCTTCGCCATCGGCATCCTGGTCGACGACGCCATCGTGATGGTGGAGAACATCGCCCGCCACTGGGGGATGGCCGACGGCCGGCCGCGCGAGCGCGCCGCGGTCGAGGCAGTCGCCGAGGTCGGCAACCCGACCGTGATCGCTACGCTGACCGTGGTCGCCGCGCTGCTGCCGATGCTGTTCGTGTCGGGCCTGATGGGGCCCTACATGGCGCCGATCCCGATCAACGCCTCCGCCGCCATGCTGTTCTCGTTCTTCGTCGCGGTCGTGGTGGCGCCCTGGCTGATGCTCAAGCTGGCGCCGCGCGGACCCGTGACGGCGCACGCGCACGGCCACGACGGCGGCCGGCTCGGCCGTGTCTATCGGGCGTTCGCGGCGCCGGTGGTGAAGAACCGCAAGACCGCGTGGATCTTTCTCGTCGGCGTCGGGCTCGCGACCGTCGCGGTGTGCGGGCTGTTCGCGACCCGCAGCGTCACCGTGAAGCTGCTGCCGTTCGACGACAAGTCCGAGCTCGCCGTGCAGGTCGACCTGATCGAGGGGGCGAGCCTGGAGGACACCGAGCGCACCCTGTTCGACATCGCGGCGGTCGCGCGAACGATTCCCGAGCTGCGCGACCTGCAGGTTTATGCCGGCACGGCGGCGCCGTTCAACTTCAACGGCCTGGTGCGCCACTCGTATCTGCGTGAATCTCCGGAGCTGGGCGAGGTGCAGCTCAACCTCGCCCCGCGGCACGATCGCAAGCGGCCGAGCCACGCCATCGCGCTCGACCTGCGTGAGAAGCTCAAGGTCGTGACGCTGCCGAAGGGCGCCGTCATGAAGGTCACGGAGGTGCCGCCCGGCCCGCCCGTGCTGGCGACGCTCTTGGCCGAGATCTACGGCCCCGACTCGGCGACGCGGCGCGCCGTCGCGCAGGAGATGAAGCGGCTGTTCGCCGAGGTGCCCTACGTGGTCGACATCGACGACTCGATCGGCATGCCGCGGCCGCGCCTGCGCATCGCGCTCGATCAGGACCGGCTCGAGTTCTTCGGCGTCGAGCAGGGCGACGTCTACGACGCGCTGCAAACGCTGCTCGGCGGAACGACTGTCGGCTACTCGCATCGCGGCGAGGACCGGAACCCGATCGAGATCGCGGTGCGGCTGCCGAAGACCAAGCTCGCCTGGAGCGAGGCCTTGGCGTCGACCCCGATCCCGGCCAACACGGTGCCGGGAAACAAGGCCTGGGTCGAGCTCGGCGACGTCGTGCGCGTCACCGAGGAGGCCGGCTCGCCGCTGATCTTCCGCCGCGACGGCCGCTTCGCCGACATGGTCCAGGCGGAGCTGGCCGGCAGCTTCGAGGCGCCGATCTACGGCATGCTGGACGTCGGCAAGCGCATCGACGCACACGACTGGAAGGGCCTGCCGAAGCCCGTCGTGCTGCTGCACGGCCAGCCGGCCGACGAGAGCAAGCCGTCGCTTCTGTGGGATGGCGAGTGGGAGATCACCTATGTCACGTTCCGCGACATGGGGGCGGCCTTCGGGGCCGCGCTGGTCGGCATCTACATTCTCGTCGTCGTCCAATTCGGCAGCTTCCGCCTGCCACTGGTGATCCTCACCCCGATCCCCCTCACCCTGATCGGCATCGTGCTCGGTCACTGGCTGCTCGGCGCCGCCTTCACGGCGACCTCGATGATCGGCTTCATCGCGCTCGCCGGCATCATCGTGCGCAACTCGATCCTGCTCGTCGACTTCATCCGGCACGGCGCCGGCGCGGGAAAGACTCTGCGCGAGGTGCTGCTGGAGGCCGGCGCGGTGCGGTTCAAGCCGATTCTGCTCACCGCGCTCGCGGCGATGATCGGCGCCGCCACCATCCTGCTCGACCCGATCTTTCAGGGGCTCGCGATCTCGCTCCTGTTCGGCCTCGCCTCGTCGACGCTGCTCACCGTGCTGGTGATCCCGGCCATCTACGTAGTGCTGCGCGATGCGGACGGGGTGGTCGCGCCGACACCCGCGCCGAGCGACGCCCCGACCCCGGCCGAGGCCCAAGCCTGATGGAGCCCCCCATGCTCACGCTTCCTGTCGCTGCAACGCTTTTCGTCGCCTTCGCTCTCCTGATCTCCGGCGGGCTCGTGCTGCGCCGCAGGCGCCCGACCTCGGTGCCGGAGCGCGCTCCCGCGGTCGCGCCGCACCGGCGGCGCCGCGGCTTCTGAACGGAACGGATCGGCACAGCCAGGCCGGCCCGATGATCCGGCCGGCTCGGTTCGTCGTAGAGGACACTCGACCGCGATCGGCAACGACAAGCCCAAGGCGACCCATGCATTACGTGATCTATGTGAGCCAGGCGTCCACTCCGATGACGGCCGCCGACCTCGAATCCCTGCTCTCGTTCAGCCGCGCCAGCAACACCGAAAAGGGCATCACCGGGCTCCTGATCTACCGCTTCTCGCCCGACACCAAGAGCGGCCATTTCATCCAGATGCTGGAGGGCGACGAGTCGGCGGTACGGGCGCTGTACGCCAGGATCATGCGCGACAAGCGCCACCACACCATCCTGCCGCTCGCCGAGGGCGAGAGCCCGGCCCGCATGTTCGGCGAGTGGGCTATGGGCTTCAAGAACGTCGATGACACGCTCTTGGCCAGCCTGCCCGGCCATTCCCGGATCGGCGAGAGCACCTTCGACGCCGCCGCGTTCGAAAACTCGAACGACAAGGCGCTGGAGCTGTTTCGGATCTTCCACGACGCGCCGTGAGACCGACCTGCTCGCGGCCCGTCAGACGCCGCGATCGATCACGTGGAAGAACGTCCCGGTGACGTTGCCACGCCGCGCGCCGCTCTCGGCCACGCGGCCGCCGGTGGCGTCGTGACAGTCGGCGAGTGGATCGTCCGGGCAGGCGAGCGTCGTCGCGTAGTGGAACTCGTGGCCGTACAGCGTCGCACCGGCGGCGCCGAGGATGCTGTCGCTCGTCAGGACCGCGCGGCGATAACCGAGGTGCAGCTTACGCTTCGCGAACGATGTCTCGAGGCCGAGGAGGCCCAGCATCGCGTGGCGGGTGCCGTCGGCGTCGACGATGCCCTGCCCCAGCACCATGAAGCCCCCGCACTCTCCGTGAACTCTCGTCCCCCGCGCTACGGCGGCATGCATGCCGCTCTTGAAGGTCTCGGCCGCTGCGAGCGTGCCGGCATGCAGCTCCGGATAGCCGCCCGGCAGCCAGACGGCATCGGCGTCCTGATCAGGAGCCTCGTCGGCGAGCGGCGAGAACGAAACAATCTCGGCGCCGGCGCGGCGCCACGCCTGCAGCAGATGCGGGTACATGAACGAGAACGCCGCATCGCGCGCGAGCGCGATCCTTCGGCCCGGCGGCGGGATCGACGCCGCGGCGGCATCGTCCGACGTGATCACGCCGGGCCGCGCCGCGGCAATGATCTTGTCGAGATCCAGCCGGCCCGACACGGTGTCGGCGATGCGATCGAGATGGGCGTCGAGGTCGTCGCGCTCGACCGCCTGCACGAGGCCGAGATGCCGTTCCGGCAAAGCGAGGCGGTCGTCGCGGAACACCGCGCCGAGGACCGGGAGGCCGAGCGCCGCGATCGGCGGGGCGACGAGGGCGAGGTGGCGCTCGCTGGCGACCCGGTTGAGAATGACGCCTGCAATGCCCACGTCGGCACGGTAGCGGGCGCAGCCGAGCGCGACAGCGGCCGCCGTCTCGGTCTGGCCGGCGACGTCGAGCACCAGCAGCACGGGCCAGCCGGTCAGCGCCGCGATGTCGGCCGAGGCGCCCCGCCCCGCCTGGCCGGCCGTCGCGACGCCGTCGAACAGGCCCATCACGCCTTCGACGATCGCGAGGTCGGCCCCCGGCCCGGCCTCGTTCACCAGCCCGCGCAGCAGCGCCGGCTGCATCGCCCAGCTGTCGAGATTGAAGCTGTCGCGCCCGGCCGCGGCGGTGTGCCAGGCGGGGTCGATGTAGTCGGGCCCGCATTTGAACGGCTGCACGACATGCCCGCGCCGGCACAGCGCCCGCATCAGCCCGAGTGCGATCGTCGTCTTGCCCGAGCCCGAACGCGGCGCCGCGATCAGGAGGCCGGGATTATTCCTTCGCAGTGGAGACGAGGTGGTCATTCCGGGGCGCACCGAAGGTGCGAACCCGGAATCCAGCCACGTGGTCCGAGCGTGCCGCTGGATTCCGGGTCCGGCGCGATGCGCCGTCCCGGAATGACCATCGAACGGGTCAACAGCCGCATGGTCATTCGCCGCGTCCGCGAAACCGGCGCTGGTAGTCGACGCTGTAGAGGGCGCTCTCGCGCACCAGCTCGCCCCCGAGCGCGGCGCCGACCAGCACCAGGGCGGTGCGCTCCATCGGGCTCTCGGCGGCCTGGGCGACGATTGTCCGCAGCGTCCCGCGAAGAATGCGCTCGTCCGGCCAGCTCGCCCGAAAGACGATCGCGACCGGACAGTCCTCGCCGTAGAACGGCGTCAGCTCGGCGACCAGCTTGTCCAGCACATGGATCGAGAGGTGGATGGCGAGGGTCGCCCGCGTCGCCGCGAAGGCGGCGAGGTTTTCGCTGTCCGGCATCGCCGAGGCACGGCCGGACGTGCGGGTCAGCACGACGGACTGAGCGACCTCGGGCAGCGTCAGCTCGCGCCCGAGCGCCGCGGCCGCCGCCGCGAAGGACGGCACGCCCGGCGTCACGGTGTAGGGAATGTTCAGGGCATCGAGCCGGCGGAGCTGCTCGCCGAGCGCGCTCCACACGGACAGGTCACCCGAGTGCAGGCGCGCGACGTCCTGCCCGGCCTCGGCTGCTTTCACGAATTCGTCCGCGATCTCGTCGAGCGACATCGGGGCCGTGTCGACGATGCGGGCGCCCGGCGGGCAGTGATCGAGCAGCGCCTTCGGCACCAGCGAGCCTGCATAAAGGCACACCGGGCAGCGGCCGAGCAGATCACGTCCGCGCACCGTGATCAGATCCGGCGCGCCGGGACCGGCGCCGATGAAATGGATGGTCACGGGCCGTCTCCGATGGCGAGGGCGCAGGTGGCGTTGTTCGCCGCGACACGCGGGCCCGACAGTCTGGCGTTTCGCCCCGCGGCGACGAGTGCCGCCGCCTCGGCGACCGACGGCACGCCGACCGCAGCCGCGACGCGCGCCGAGCGGGTGAGAACGCGGTCGCTCACCTGATCGAGAGCCTCGCGTTCGCACGAGATCAACGGCACGCCGAGCGTCTGCGCGGCCTCGATCACGCCGGCTTCGTCGGCCTTGAAGTCGGCCGTGGCGAGCGCGTCGATCCCGTTCACGTCCACGCCCACCGCCGCACAGGTGTCTCGCACGACGGCAAGAATGTCGGCGGCCGCCGTGCCCTTGCGAAATCCCACGCCGGCGACCATCACGGCTTCCTGGCCCGCCATTGGGTGACCGGCATGGCCGGACGCCAGCCCGTCATGGTGCCGACCGGCTCGGCCCGCGACACCTGGAGGCGCACGAGCTCGCCGCCGTGCTGCGCATGGAGCGCGAACAGACGCGCTTCGGTCTCCAGCGCGACGGCGTTGACGACCAGCCGGCCGCCCGGCTTCAAGGCAGACCACACCGCGTCGAACACGCCGTCGTCGGAGAAGCCGCCGCCGACGAACACGGCGTCGGGCGCCGGCAGGCCATTCAGCGCCTCCGGCGCCCGGCCTTCGACGATGCGCAGGTCGGGCGTGCCGAGCGCCGCGGCGTTGCGGGCGGCGCGCGCCGCGCGCTCGGGCCGCTCCTCGATGCCGATCGCCGTCATGGCGGGATGGCGCAGCAGCCATTCGATCGCGATCGAGCCGGCGCCGAGCCCGACGTCCCACAGGAGCTCGCCCAGGCGTGGCGCCAGCGCCGACAGCGTCACGGCGCGGATGTCGCGCTTGGTGAGCTGGCCGTCGCTCTCGAACAGCGCGTCGTCGAGCCCCGGCGCGAGCGGCAGCACGGTTGCGTCCGGCCCGGCGATCACCTCCAGCCCGATCAGGTTGAGCGGATCGATGTTTTCCAGATCGAACCCGGCCGCCGGCGCGTGCCGGACGTTTTCACGCGGGCCGCCGAGCGCCTCCAGCACGTGGATGCGGCTGTCGCCCATGCCGCGCGCCACCAACAGGTCCGCGAGCGTCTTCGGCGTCGTCTCGTCCCAGGACAGCGCGAGAATTCTCGCGCCCGGCTGCAGGTGGCGGATGATCGTCTCCAGCGGCCGGCCGTGCAGCGTGACGGGCGTCAGATCGGGCAGCGACCAGGCGAGCCGCGACGCCGCGAGGCTGAAGCTCGACGGCTGCGGCAGGCTCAGAATCTCCTCGGCCGCGACGATCCCGGCCAGCATGCGGCCGACGCCGTAATGGAACGGGTCGCCGCTCGCCAGCACCACCACGGGCCGGCCGCGATGGGCGACGATCTCGGGAAACGCCAGCGTCATCGGCCGCGGCCAGGCGAGGCTCTTGCCGTGAATCAGCTCTGCCGCGAGCGCCAGATGCCGGTCGCCGCCGACCACCAGGACGGCCGAGCGCACCAAGGCCTTGGCGGCCTCGGTCAGGCCGTCGGCGCCGTCCTCGCCGATGCCGACCAGCGCCAGCCAGCGGGCGGGCGCCGCGAACGACACTGTTTCGAGCGCCTGGAGACTCACCGTCGCGTCCTCGGTCCTTCGGGCGAAGCGGCTCGGCGAGACGTGGCCCGGTCGAGCGGACAGATACGGGCGCGCCGCGCGGCGCGTCAATGCGGGGCGCCCGTGCTGGTTCTGCCACAGATGGGGAGAAACCACTCGCCCGAATTGACAGCCGGATTAGCCGGCTTCTACGGTGCCCGCGACGGTTCCCTCACGGGATCAAAAGGGAACACGGTGACGGCGCAGGCCGGATGCCGTGGCTGCCCCCGCAACTGTGAGCGGCGAGCCTGTCGTCATTGGTCCACTGGGGCTCTCGCACCCGGGAAGGCGACGACAGGCGACGACCCGCGAGCCAGGAGACCTGCCGTCAGCCGTGGTCACACGCGGAGCCGTCGGTCGGGGTGTACCGAGGGTGGCCGAGCCGGACATGCGTCGCATGGCCGGACCGACCTCGTCGCGGTGACGTGCCACGACCCGCTGCGAGGTGATTCTCGTGCCCGCTCGATCCGACGCGCCGCATCCCGGCGCGATTCCGCGTCGTTTGTCCCTCCCCTCCCGTCTCTTCCCGACTGCCGAGGTGTTGCCCGGCCGCCATCCCGTCGCCCGCCGGGCGCGACGCCACGGCTCCGTGGTTGACACTCCACGCGTATGCAATGTTATTACATTGCATATCGAACACGGCCACGCACCGACGCGCAGGGCCGTGGTGGGGACCATCATGACCCGGAGCTTCGGATTGACGCCGGCCTCGCGCGGGGCCGGCCAGCGGCCGCGCACGCGCCTCGGCCATGCCTGCTGCCCGCCAGCGGTGCCGGCCTGCACGGCGGCCGAGACGGACGCGGTCCCCGCGATGTCCTCCCTCCCCTGCCCACACCATCGCTCCGCCGACGAGACCCGCATGCCCATCGATCCCCTCGGCCTCTATGCGGTCGGCATCGACGCTTCCGACTACGTCGCCAATGTCGCCCCGGTCGTCCGCCGCCACGTGGTGGCGGTCGGCGATCTCCTCGACATCGGCGCCGGCGCCGGCCAGCTCGGCGGCGCGCTGCGCGATCCTGCGGCCGCGTGGACCGCGGTCGAGCCGGCGCCGGTGATGCGGGCACGGCTCGCCGCGCTGGAACACCGCCCGGTCGTGCACGGCTGCGACTGGCAGGACGCCGCCCTCCTCCCGAGCGGCTGCGACACCGTGCTGGCCGCCAACATCCCGGCGCCGCTGACCACGCCGGTCGACTTCCTCGCGCGTTGCCGCGCCTGGGCGCGCCGCACGATCGTCTGGATCGTGCCGGCCCAGCACGGTCCGCGCGGCCTCTGCCTCGCCGCCTGCCTGCCGCCGGCATGGCACGGCGAGGACATGACGCCGGGCATCGACAAGGTGCTGGCCGGGCTCGCCCCGGAGCACCGGCCCGACGTGATCGAGGAGGTGCCGTGGACCTTTGCGCTGCCGGTCGACGACCTCGGCGCGATCGCGACCCATCTCGCCGACCGGCTCGGCTTTCCACCCGAGGACCCCAGACGACCGGCGCTGCTGGAGCGTCTCGACGCGCAGCTCATCCACGGTCCGCGCGGCGCGCGGCTCGAGGTCGAGAAGGTGTCCGCCGTGCTGGTGTGGAGGGTCGCATGAACCGCCTCGTTCGTTACGCCGGCACGGCCGGCGCCGCCGCCCGCGTCGGCCTCGCCGGCGCCGCGCTGTCGCTCGCCGTTTCCGACACGGCGTTCGCCCAGAACGTCGCCCTCGACGAGCTGGTCGTCACCGCGACCGGCCGTCCGGAGCCGCGCGAGCAGATCCCCGAGACCATCCAGGTCATCGACCAGGAGAAGATCAAGACCTCGGCCGCCCGCTCGGTGACCGAGCTGTTGTCCGAGAATGCCGTCGGCTTCTTCAGCGAATGGAGCCCGGCCCAGACTTCGATCAACATTCGCGGCGCGGCGAGCGACGGCCAGGGCCGCGACTTCAAGGGCCAGGTGCTGGTGCTGATCAACGGCCGCCGGGCCGGCACGGCCAACCTGTCGAAGCTCTCGTCCGCCGACGTCGAGCGCATCGAGGTGGTGCGCGGTCCCGCCTCGGTGCTCTACGGCAGCCAGAACATCGGCGGCGTCATCAACATCATCATGAAGACCGGCCGCACCGCGCCCGGCACGCTGCTCGAGGTCAGCGGCGGCTCGTTCGGCCAGGTCCGCGGCAAGGCGCAGAACGGCGGCGTCTACAAGGAGGTCGACTGGTATGTCGGGCTCTCCGGCAGCAAGAGCGACAACTACCGGGTCGGCGGCGGCGCCAAGGAGCTGAACACGTCCTGGAAGCGGGCCGGCGCGTCAGGCGCCTTCGGCCTGCAGATCGATCCGAACCAGCGCCTCGACATCGCCATTCGCACCGACGGCATCTACGACGCCGGCTTCCGCGGCTCGACCGCCAACATCTTCTCCATGGACGACCGCTGGAACCGCTCGCTCGACGTCGTCTGGGACGGCAAGGTGCCGGACGGCTGGGCGCGCTGGATGCTGCAGAGCTACGCGGTGTCCGACGTCGACGTGTTCAAGTGGGCGTCGCCGACCATCGCCAACGGCAGCACGCCGGTGAAAGGCACGTCGAGCGACCGCAACGAGCGCCATCTCGACATCGTCGGCACCCGCTTCGTGCCGCGCGTCACCCCGTGGAGCGGCAACGAGCTGATCCTCGGTCTCGACTGGGAGAACAGCTGGCTGCGTTCCGACCGCACCCGCGTCTATCTCCCCGGCAGCCCGATCGCGTCGCAAGGCCAGATCGCGCCCTACGACTACAATCAGACCGAGGCGGTGTGGGCGTTCTACACCGAGGACTCCCAAAAGCTGTTCGACGACCGCGTGGTGGTGCGCGGCGGCGTGCGCCAGACCTACGGGCAGACCTCGCTCGACCCCACGCCCAATCTCGCCGCGCAGCGGAGCCGCACCGCGGACTATCAGGCGACCACCTACTCGGGCGGCGCCACCTGGAAGATGCTGGACTGGTGGTCGTGGCGTGCCGGAACCTCGACCGGCTTCCGGGCGCCGACGGCTTCCGAGCTCGCCGCCGACTTCACCGCGGTCGGCGGCGGCCGCATCTTCGGCAATCCGGATCTGACGCCCGAGACGGCCGAGCAGTACGAGGTCGGCACCACCTTCATGCGCAGCGGCTGGCGGGTCGATGTCGCACTGTTCCAGAACACCATCTCGAACCGCATCACGACGAAGTCGCGCACCGGCGTCGCCAACACGTCGGACTACATCAACAACCCCGGCGACATCCGGGTGCGCGGCGTCGAGCTGCAGGCCGACGCCGACATGTTCAAGGTGCTCGAGCGGGATCCCGGGACGTGGCGCTGGAGCCTTTGGGCGAACGGCGCCTACAATTTCGAGATGCGCGACGAGGGCGCGCCGGTCGCGGCCGGCACCGACAAGGCGACCCGCATGTACCAGTACCAGGCGGCGGTTGGCACCCGCTTCGGCCAGACCGGCGGGCCGTGGAAGGACTGGCTGATCCAGATCGCCGGCGTGCTGCGCGGACCGATGTGGTACGCCAGCGAGGAGTATCTGCTGATCCCGGGCCAGGTGCGCAACACCACGGTCTACCGCAAGGATCCGTTCTGGGTGTGGAATCTTCGCGGGGAGATCGCCCTCACGGCCAATGTGAAGCTCTTCGCCACCATCAACAACGTGTTCGACGTGAACGAGAACCCGATCTTCCTCGCGCTCGACCAGTCGCCCTGCATCGCCGATCCGAAATGGCAGAACGGCGGCTGCGGCACCTCGATGCCGGGCCGCGAGATGCTGGTCGGCCTGCAGGCGAGGTTCTGATGCGGCGGACGACGCGCCGCGAGGCGCTGGAAATCGGCGTTCTCGCGGCGCTCGTCGGCGCAGTCGGCCCGGTCGAGGTGGCCCCCGCTTCGGCCGGGCCGATCCCGCCTTCGGCGAGCGCGATCCCGGCGTCGGCCGGGCCGATCGTGCTCGTCGATGCGTTCGGGCGAACCGTGACGCTGCCGGGACCGGCGCGTCGCATCGTGACGATCTTCGCGTCCAACACCGAGATGGTGGCGGCGCTCGGGTTTTCCGATCGCATCGTCGGCATCGAGGCCTACACGCGATACCCGCCCGAGGTGCTCGACCGGCCGCTGGTCGGCGGCCGGCTCGGCTTCTCGGTCGACGCCGTGGTGGCGCAGAATCCCGATCTCGTCGTGGTGACGCCGTCGCGCCAGGCGGCGCATCAGCTCGTCGATCCGATGGAGCGGATCGGCGTGCCGATCCTGGTGCTGATGCAGCGTAGCGTCACCGAGGTGACGGCGAACATCCGCCTGCTCGGCCGCGCCGCCGGCGTGCCCGAGACGGGCGAGGCCGTGGCGACGCGATTGGAGGCGCGCGTGGCGCACGTGTCGGCACGGCTGAAGGATCGGCCACGCCCGCGCGTGATCATGATCACCGGACGGCTCGGCAACGGCCTCGTGCTGGTCGCGCGGCCCGGCACCTACACGGCCGACGCGGTCGCGCTCGCCGGCGGCCGCTTCGGGCTCGACGAGCGGCTGACGCTCTCACAAGTCTCGCCCGAGGCGGTGCTGCGAGCCGACCCCGACGTGCTCCTGTTCGCCGGCCGCGCCGAGGATCTGGCCGAGTTGACCGGCCGCACCGGCTGGCGCGACATGCGGGCGGTGCGCACGGGCCGCGCTTTCACGGTGCCGCGGGCCGAGTTCCTGATCCCGGGGCCCCGCACCGTCGACGGCATCGTCCGCCTCGCCGCCCTGCTCCACCGGGACGCATCGGAGCAGACGCCGTGAGCGCGCGTGCGAAGTCTTTCGCCGGCCTCGTCGGCGCGCTGCTCGTGCTGATCGGGCTCGGCCTGTGCGCCGGCCACGACTGGGCGAGCCCCTCCGATCTGATCACCGCCGTCACCGGGCCGGAGACGCTGCGGGCAAAATTGCTGATCGACTGGCGGCTGCCGCGGGTGCTCGCCGCGGCGTGCTGCGGCGCGCTGCTCGGGCTCGGCGGCGCCATCTTCCAGGGCGTGTTTCGCAACCCTCTGGCAGAACCTTATCTGCTCGGCTCGGCCGGCGGCGCCGCGCTCGGGGCGAGCGTCGCGCTCCTGGTGCCGCTCGGGCTGCCGCAGGCGCTGGTGCTCGCCGTGCTGGCGTTTCTCGGCGCCTGGGGCGCGACCGTGATCGTGATGGGCATCGCCCGGCTCGCCGGCACCGTGGACGCGGCCGGCCTCCTGCTCGCCGGCGTCGCGGTTGCCGCCGTGCTCGGCGCGCTGCGCTCGTTCCTGATGCTGGCCCTGTCCGACGACACCGTGAACCTGCAGGTGGTCTTGAGCTGGATCCTCGGCGGCGTGCAGACCCCGTCTTGGCCGGTGCTCGCGGGTCTCGCCGCCGCAACGGTCGCGAGCGTCGTCGCGACGCTGCCGCTCGCCCGCGGGCTCGACCTGCTCGGCCTCGGCGAGACCATGGCGGCGGGCTTCGGGCAGGACGTGCGGCGCTTCGTCGACGTCGCCGTGCTGGCCGGTGCCGCCGTCGTCGCGCTCGCCGTCGCGTTCAGCGGCCTCGTCGCCTTCGTCGGGCTTGCGGCCCCACATGTGGCGCGCTGGCTGGTCGGGCCGATGCACCGTGCCCTGCTGCCCGCCTCGGCTCTCGTCGGCGCCGCCCTGGTGACGGCGGCCGACGCGCTCGCCCGTGCCGCCCTGCCGCCCGCCGAGATCCCGCTCGGCCTCGTCACGGCGCTCGCCGGCGGGCCGTTCTTCATCGTCCTGCTGGCGCGGCAGTTGCGGCGATGACGACGCTCTCGCTCCACGACGTCACGGTCGAGCGGCGCGGCGCGCGCCTCCTCGTCGGTGTGAACCTCGCGCTGCCGAAGACCGGCGCAGTCGCGATCGTCGGCCCGAACGGGGCCGGGAAATCGACGCTGCTGCGCCTGCTCGCCGGCCAGGCCGAGCCGAGCAGCGGCACGGTGCGGCTCGGCGACTCGCCGCTGTCCGCCGTCCCGGCGCGCGAGCGCGGCCGCGTCATCGGCTACGTGCCGCAGCATTTTTCTCCGCACTGGGATTTGAGCGTGACGGATCTGGTCCGGCTCGGCGTCGAGCGCGGCGGCGGCGTGCCGTCCGGTACGCTCGACGCCGTGATCGAAGCCCACGACCTGGTGACGCTGCGTCGTCGAAAGTGGTCGGCGCTGTCGGGGGGCGAGCGCGCCCGCGTGCTGCTCGCCATGGTCCTGGCCGTCGATCCGCCGATCCTGCTCGCCGACGAGCCGGGCGCCAGCCTCGACATCCGGCATCGCCTCGCGTTGGTCGAGACGCTGGCGGCGCGCGGCCGCGACCGCCTGTGCGTCGTCGTGATGCACGACCTCGATCTCGCCTTCCGGCATTTCGACCGGATCGTGCTGGTCGACCGCGGCCGCGTCGTCGCCGACGCGACCGCCGACGCGCTGTTCGAGGACCGGACGCTCGACGCCGCCTTCGGGGTACGGTTCGTGCGGCTAGCGACCGCGCACGGTCGCCTGCTGCAGCCGGCCGGCGCGCCGCTGCTCTGACACTCGCCGCGATTTCCGCTCATCCCCGCGAAAGCGGGGATCCAGAATTGCTCTGCCGTGTCGCCCCTGGGTCCCCGCCTTCGCGGGGACGAGCGGAGGATGAGGCTACTTCAGCCGGACCGGGCAGCCGGCGACCATCAGCCAGGCCTCGGTGGCGGCCGCGGCGGTGCGCTGGCCGAGGAAGCCGGCGAGATCGCGAAAGCGTCGCAGCGCCGGCTCCATCGGCACCGGGCTCCAGCCGATCTCGTCGCCGATCACCACGACGGGCCACGGCATCGCGCGAAACGCTTCCAGCTCGCGGCTCCACGCGTCGAGCGCCGACTCGTCGCGGTCGAAGCGGTCGGCGAGCCACAGCACCAGGCTGTCGATCACCACGCCGGAGGGCGGCGGGTCGAGCGCCGCCAGCGCGGCGGAGATCGACGCCGGCGCCTCGAGGGTCCGCCAGGTCGCCGGACGTTCCGCCTGGTGCCGGCGCACCCGCTCGGCCATCTCGGCATC
>NZ_JBEOMB010000114.1:0-5443 GCF_046000175.1 Rhodoplanes sp. SY1 | reverse complement strand
CCTCGCCGATGCCGCCCGCAGCCGGTCCGGCCGCGCCGCCGGACGATGCCGGGTCCATCGAGGCGTGGCCCGAGACCCTGCCGGCGGCGCTCGCCAGCAAGCCGCTCGTCGCCGGCGTCGCCGCCCGCAATCCGGCGGCCGCCTACGAGATCGCCATGCGCTACGCCGAAGGGCGCGGCGTGACGGCCGACCTCGCCGCCGCCCTGCCGTGGTTCCAGCGCGCCGCCGCGGCCGGCCTCGCGCCCGCCCAGTTCCGGCTCGGCAGCCTCTACGAGAAGGGCAACGGCGTGAAGAAGGACCTCGCCGAGGCGCGGCGCTGGTATCTTCTCGCGGCCGAGCGCGGCAACGCCAATGCGATGCACAACATCGCCGTGCTCTACGCCGAAGGCATCGACGGCAAGCCCGACTTCCCGACCGCCGTGCAGTGGTTCACCAAGGCGGCCCGCCACGGCGTCGCCGACAGCCAGTACAATCTCGCGATCCTCCACGCCCGCGGCATCGGCACCGAGCAGAACCTCGCCGAGGCCTACAAGTGGTTCGCGATCGCCGCCCAGAAGGGCGACAAGGACGCCGCCAAGAAGCGCGACGACCTCGCCGCGCGGCTCGATCAGCAGAGCCTGACCGCCGCGCGCCTGGCCGCCCAGAGCTTCGTGCCGCTGGTCGCGCCCGAGGACGCCATGACGGTGCCGCCGCCGCCCGGCGGCTGGGAGGACGCGGCCTCCGGCCGCGGCCGCGCGAAGCCCAAGAGCCGCATCCCGATGGAGCAGGCCGCGCGGCTGTGACGTCTTTCGCGCACGGCGTGCGCGGGGGGACGGGAGCGCGGATCACACGCGGCGGCGACGGCCGCCGACCTGCGGCCGACGTCCTGCGGCCGGGACGCCGCTTTTCGCTTTCCGTTTGTGGGGCTAGCCTGTAGCTCTTCGCTGCAGCGCGGACGTACCGCGCCGCGCCGCCGTGACGACCCTCGACCCCTGACCGGCATGCGTCCCCGGACCAGGCCGCGGATCCGAGCCCGTGGACATTTATCTCCCGATCGCCGACCTGCCGGTGAACGTGTTCCTCGTCTTCGCGATGGGGACCGCGGTCGGGTTCATCTCGGGCATGTTCGGGATCGGCGGCGGCTTCCTGATGACGCCGCTGCTGATCTTCATCGGCGTGTCGCCCGCCGTCGCGGTGGCGACGGTGTCGAGCCACATCGCCGCGTCGTCGTTCTCGGGCGCGCTCAACTACTGGCGCCGCCGCGCCATCGATCTCGCGCTCGCTTTCATGCTGCTGATCGGCGGCCTGATCGGCACCGCGGCCGGAGTGTGGCTGTTCACGCAGCTGCGCGCGATCGGCCAGCTCGATCTCGTCATCGCGCTCTCCTACGTCGTGCTCCTGTCGTCGGTCGGCAGCCTGATGGTGGCCGAGAGCGTGCAGGCGATCATCCGGCTCCAGCGCGACAAGAACACGGTGCCGGCCCGCCACCCGGGCGGCCACACCTGGCTGCACGGGCTGCCTCTCAAGGTGCGGTTCAAGCAGTCGCGGCTCTACGTGTCGGTGATCCCGGTGTGGATCATCGGTTTCGTGATGGGCTTCCTCGGCGCCATCATGGGCATCGGCGGCGGCTTCATCCTGGTGCCGGCGCTGATCTACATCCTGCACGTGCCGACCAGCGTGGTGATCGGCACCTCGATGGTGCTCACCCTCGTCACCATGGCGAGCGCGACCATCATGCACTCCGCGACCAATCATCTGGTCGACGCGCTGCTCGCCCTGCTCTTGATGGTCGGCGGTGTGATCGGCGCCCAGTTCGGGGCGCAGGCCGGGCAGAAGATGCGGTCCGAGCGGCTGCGGCTGATGCTCGGCCTCCTGGTGCTCGCGGTCGGCCTGCGCTTCGCCGTGAACCTGTTCGTCGTGCCGGGCGAGCTGTTCTCGTTCCGGCTGATGGAGGGCGGCCGATGAGACGCGCGCTGCTCGTCCTCGCCGCGCTGATCGCCGTGCTGGCCGGCGTGGCGTCGACGGCCGGCGGCGCGCGCGCCGCCGAGCGGCTCGTCACCTCGCTGTCGACCCACCGGGTGCTGATCAACTCGGTGTTCACGGGCGCCGAGGTGGTGCTGTTCGGCGCCGTCGAGAGCGACGGGGCGCCGCCGCCGCGGCGCGGCGGCTACGACGTGATCGCCACCGTGGTCGGGCCGCCCCAGACCCTCAAGACGCTGAAGAAGGAGCGTTTGCTCGGCATCTGGATCAACGCCGATTCACGCACCTTCATCGGCGTTCCCGCGTATCTCGCCGTGCTCGGCACGCGGCCGTTCGACCGCTTCGTACCGCCCGACCGGCTGCGCCGGCTGCAGATCGGCCTCACCAACCTGGTGCTGCCGCAGCAGATCGGCCCCGATATCGCCGACGTCGTGGCCGACGACCCCTTCCGCCAGGCGTTCCTGCGGCTGAAGACCGAGCGCAAGCTCTACATCGAGGATCCGACCGCCGTCACGATGCTGTCGCCGACCCTGTTCCAGGCGTCGATCCCGCTGCCCGCCGAGGCGCCGGTCGGCATCTACGATGTCGACGTGAAGCTGTTCCACGACGGCGTGCTGGTGGCGCGCTCGACCTCGGCCTTCGAGATCGCCAAGGTCGGCTTCGAGCGGTTCGTCGCCACCGCGGCGGTCGACAACGGCCTCCTCTACGGCATCGTCACCGCCATGATGGCGCTGCTGACCGGCTGGCTCGCCTCGGTGGTGTTCCGACGGGATTGAGGGGGCGCTCGCTGCGCGGGGGAAGGCCTCGTGTCCCGGGCGCGACGCGCCGCGAACCGGGACCCAGGGGCGATCAGGCAATGCGTCTCCCGAGTCGCCCCTGGGCCCCGGCTCTGCGGCGCATCAGGCCTGCGGCCTGTCGCGCCTTGTCCGGGGCACGAGACCGAGCATCGTGGCCGGGCCGAAGCCCGGCCACGAGGCGCTCGGGTGTTTGGCGGCGGCCTACTCGACCAGCCCCTTCTTCACCAGCCAGTCCTGGATCAGGTCGGCGACCTGGCCGTTGTTCTTGTCCATCATGAGCATGTGCGAGTTGCCCTTGATGCCGACCTTGGGCAGGTCGACGACGTCGACGCTGCCGCCCGCCGCCTTGATCGCATCGCCGAACGAGACGTCCTTGGCCCGCATGGTCGGCCAGCGCGAGTCCTGCTCGATGTAGTCGCCGAACACCATCAGGGTGGGCACGTCCTTCAGGGCCGCCGCCTTGGCCGGGTCGCCCGGCACGGCCGGCTCGACCGCCACCAGCGCCTTGACCTTGTCGGGATGCGCCTGGGCGATCTTGAAGGCGAAGCCACCGGCCTGGCTGTGGAACAGGATCACGCAGGGGCAGACCTTCTGCACCAGCTCCGTGTAGGCTGCGATGATCGCCTTGTCGCTGTCGAGCCAGCGCGGCACGTTCTGGCGCACGAAGCTGTCGTAGGCCTCGACCGGGAACTGGCTGCCGGGCAGGGTCTTCAGCTTGGCCGGATCGGGATTCCACGAGCCCGGGCCGGCGCCGATGCGGAACCGCTCGAAGGCGTTGGCGCGGGTGAGGAAGACGGGCGAGCTCGGCCAGATGTCGGGACTCGGATAGCCCGAGCGGCCGCGCTCGACCGCGTCGGAGACGTAGACGTCCCAGCCCTTGCGCACGAACATGTTGAGCCAGCCGTCGCGGCCGTCCGGCGTCGTCTCGTAGGTCACGCCGGTCAGCCCGCCGCCGTGCCACATGAGCAGCGGGTACTTGCCCTTGCGGGTGGCCGGGAAGAAGTACTGCACGTACATCTGCTCGATCTGATAGGGGCCGTTCGGGTCCATCTTGGCGGGCGTGCCGCCGGCCGCGAACACCACTTCGCGCACCGGCTTGCCGGTGACCTCGACGATGCGGCCGCCGATGTGGAACGAGCCCATGTCGCGCAGCGCGATCGGCTCCTTCTTGGCGGCGGGATCGGGCAGCACCGGCCCGGTCGGGGTCGGGGCGGTGGGCGCGGTCTGGGCGAGGACCGACGAGGAGAGCGCGGAGGCGCCGAGAAGGCCGAGCGCGAGCCCGGCCAGCAGCAGTGTTCTCATTTTTTGAAGATCTCCCGGAAGTGACGACGCCCGGGATGGTAGACCGCGACGGCTAGGCCGCAAGGCATCCCTTCGCGTGTGCCCGACGGAGACACGCAGCAGGACGCGATGCGGGCTCACCCTTTCGCGCGGGCCTCGTCCGCCATCCGCTTCAGCACCGCGCGGAGCCCTGCCGCCGTCGTGATGCGCTCGGGGAAGGCGACGCGGCGGGTGAGGTCGCCGGCGGCGAGATCGAGGCCGTCGGGGTCGAGGCCCGTCACCTTCCACGGACCGGCGGGCGCGCCGGCCAGCACGGTCGCGTAGAGCGTCACGGCCTCGGCGTGGTCCTGGTTCATGTGGGCGACGGCGCTCTCCTCGGCCGCCAGGAGGTCCTCGGCGCCGGAAAGGTCGCTCAGCACGTCCTCCGGCGCGAGATCGGCGGCGCGGGCGAAGCCGCCGTTCAGATGGAAGGCCGCGACGATCATGCGCCAGGTCGAGAAGTCGGGCAGGGCGGCATAGAGCTCGGCCTTGGGATGGTGCGACAGGAAGCGGCGGCGCAACGCCGGGTCGTCGTCGCGCACCAGGCTGCCCAGCACGGTGAGGCGCGGATGGGCGAGCGGGTCGCCCTTGCCGGTCGCGGCGAGCAGGATCGAGGCGCGGCCGTCGCGCTCCAGATTGGCCGTGTGGGTGGCGAGCCGGGAGAGCAGCAGCACCGGCGACCCGTCCGCCGCGGTCGCGACGTTGACGAGCGAGCCGAACGGGTGGCCGGTGTGGCGGTCGTTGGTCGAGAGGGTGCCGGCGCGGGTCGCCCGCAGCAGCTGCCGGGCCACTACGACAGGAACGAAGTCCTCGGGAAGCTTGGCGTTTTCCGGGATGCGCCCGGGCATCGTGCCGGGCCGGGGAGGCGGAATGTCGGTCACGGACGGTCTCCTGGTCGAGCCCCGACTGTCGGATGCCGGAACGACGAAATAAAGCCCGGCGCGAACCCGGTATGGCGAAATCCCGCGCAAATCACTAGACTCCGCGCCGGAACGCGCAGCTCGGACCCGCTCCCGCCCCGGCCGGAGGGGTCACATTTCGGCCCAGCTTTGCGGGCTTCAAGGCCCGAAGAGTTTGCCCGACAACGGGAAAAGAGGCCCATGCCGACCATCGCGCTCGTCGACGACGACCGGAACATCCTCACCTCGATTTCCATCGCGCTCGAGGCCGAAGGCTATCGGATCATGACCTACACGGACGGCGCCTCGGCGCTGGACGGGTTCAAGACCTCGATGCCGGATCTCGCGATCCTCGACATCAAGATGCCCCGCATGGACGGCATGGAGACGCTCCGGCGGCTGCGCCAGAAGTCCGACGTGCCCGTCATCTTCCTCACCTCCAAGGACGAGGAGATCGACGAGCTGTTC
>NZ_JBEOMB010000113.1:0-16844 GCF_046000175.1 Rhodoplanes sp. SY1 | reverse complement strand
AGAAGACCGCTTACGGTCGACCGGATGAGCCGTACAGTTGAGTTGCGGCTACCTTGTCAGCTTCTGTTTCGCTTGGGCCGGGTTCCTGGGTGATGGGGTCGCGTGGAGCGGGGCTGTCGAGCGAGCGGCAGTGATTGCAGCTTGGCCGCTACGTGGGAAAGATAACTTAAATCCTTCACCTTGCACTCCCAAACGACGAACACATGCCACCCAGCCTCTTTGAGGGCAGCGATGTGGCGCTGGTCGCGCTCGCGATTGCCGGCGACCTTGGCCGACCAATATCCGGTGTTGCTCTTCACACGGCGGGTGCCGTCGATGCAGTCAGGGCAGGCGTGCCAGAAGCAGCCGTGAACGAAGACGCACGCTCGACGTCCGCTGAATACCAGATCAGGCTTGCCGGGCAGGTCGCCGCGGTGAAGCCGGAAGCGAAGTCCGCGACCGTGCAGGAACTGGCGGACAGCGATTTCGGGAGAGGTGTCCCGGCTCCGGATGCGGCTCATGTTCCGGCTCCGGGCCTCTGGGGTCAGCTTGTCCATGTTCCTGAAAGGACTCCAATCGTAACCCGTCGAAGGCTATTCAGGATCAGCTTCATCGCCGCTGATTCGGGCGCAAGGGCTGACGGGCAATCAACATGGCTAAGGATACGCCCTTCGGGCGTGGGACGCGAATGCGCGTTCTTCGCGAATACCTGAAGCAAGCCGGGCCGGTGACGGAAGCAAATGCCTGGGAGCACGTGTATCGCTGCCTGTTATGGTTCGACGATGGGGCCGGCCTTGCCCATATCTACGACTCGAACCACATGCAGAAGGGCGGTAATTTCCACTCACGCGCTGTGCGTTTTACCAAAACACTCTGCTCTCACTGGAACGTCAAGACGGCGGAACTCTCCGGCCACCTCGATGTACTTTTCAGAGGCTGCGTCGAGGAGCTAAAGCGCCAGGAGGCAGAAAAGCCTAAAGGGGAGCCGTCCACGATCGATGCCGAGGATATGGAAGCCGAAATTGAATCCGAGCTGACCGTAAACATTCGTAAGCTCCTTGAAGAGCACGGGCTGGGGGAGAATAGCACTCCTGCGCTTGCTGACAAGATCGAGGCGCTTAGCCGTCACTATTTTACGATCGGCAACAAGCGGCAGAACGCTCTCGGGGAGGGATTCGAGGATCTGCTCTCCATTCTTCTTCAGCGTGTTTCGAATATACCGGAGAAGATGGTCGCGACGCGGACGCCAGTTTCGAAGTTGCCAGGATTCTTACGTGAGGAACCCACTGAAGAAGGAGGCAAGAAGCCTCACGAACCACGGCCGGATATCGCGATCGTCGATGACAACATCACTCACGTGATCACGACTGCGAAGTGGTCAATTCGGCAAGACCGCCAGACGCAGTTCCAGGCAGAGTATCAATCGTTTCAAACGAAGAAGCGGCAGCCAACGGAGTTGCGGTACTCGCTCATCACTAACGAGTTCGACATCGCACGGCTCCGGAACGTGTTTGATGCGATTCCGGGAGGAAAGGGTGGGTACATTTTCCACGATGTATACCACATCTCCGTGGACCTCCTTAGGCAAGCGCATGGAGCCGCGTTCAGCGAACTCCAGCCGTATGTCAAAATCGGAAAACTGAAGTCGCTCTCAGACTATCTTCGAGAGATGCGCGTTCGATATGGGGAGGAGTAGTTGCCGTGTCGCATTTACAGTTCGCGGTTCCTCATCGGCCATGAGGGTTGCTGCAACTGCATCCCCGATCGCTTTCGCAAATAACGGAGGTACTGCATTTCCGACTTGGCGGTAGCGGCTATGCCGATCGCCTGCAAGGAAGTGATACGTGTCATCGAATGAATGCAAGCGCGCAAACTCGCGAACAGTGAGAGCTCGCGGTGTGCCGTAATGGAAAACACAATCGGCCTTGGTGTTGAGTGTCCAGCTGAAATGTGACGCATGCAGCTTTCGGTATGCAAAAAAGTACTTGCGGCTCAGCGTCTCTCGGCCGAGTTCTGGCCCCCATTTTTTTCCGGACAAATATCGGGCAGCAAGTTCCTCGGGAAGATCACGGAAATTCCCGCCCTGAGGAATGCTACGGAGCCGCTTCACGGTGTCTTCGCGGATCGACGGAACGTCGGCGTTGAATAGTTCTCGCGATCCTGCGCGCCGCGCTCGTTGATATGCAGAAGTCGGCTCTGCCTCGTACGGGATGGCGTCATTGGATGGTCTGCGAACAAGGTGCTTGTTCGGGCGCAGCCATGCGAGATCACCGATTGCCTGTTCTACATTAACCAGCTCGGTGTTGTCAGGGTCCAGCAGTTTGGCGAGCGAACGAACGGTTTCCGGGGATTTGCGATGCCGATACGTCCAGCGGTCAGCCCTCTCCCTGCGATCAAGGATGGGAAGTGCATTCGCGAACGGGCTCTCGGGGAAACGGTGGTTCGCCGGCACATCGCTACGGATGCCGATAAAGAGAATGCGGAGCCTGTTCTGCGGGACGCCGAAGGCTACAGCATCGAGTACACGACACTCAACGCGATACTCGCCGTCGAGCATCAAATCTTCTAAGATCTGCGCTCTGACGGCGCCTCCGGCGAGGTTCTCCAGCCCAGGCACATTTTCCATGACGAAGATGCGAGGGCGGAGTTGCGTAATAACGGAGACGTAGTGCCGGTATAGGGAATTGCGCGGGTCGTCGATGAGCCGGGCGTGATTGCGGACTTGCGAGAAACCCTGGCACGGCGGGCCGCCGATTATCACATCCAGTTCTCGGCCGGCAACCGCATCAAATAATTGCTCCTGCACGCATTCATTGGAGATGTCACCAAGGATAAATTTCGTGCCGTGCTGCCGGTGATTAAGTTCGTAAGTGGCCCCGGCCCAAGGGTCGACATCGTTGGCGGCAATCGTGTGGAAGCCCGCTTGACGGAAGCCCTCCGAGAAACCGCCTGCCCCGGAGAAGAGGTCGAGAGAGACGAAGGGACGTTGCGTCTGCGTTTTGGGTGGAGTGCGTGGCATCACTTCAGCCTCTTCGGGTCTGAAGCGCCCGCGGGGGAGGGAATGTCGAACGGCAGTTGCAGGCCTCTGCTCTCCTCCTCAATCAGGCGATCAACTGCATGGCGGATCAGCCAAGACACAGAAACCTTCTGCCGGTCGGCCATGGCCTTGAGCAAGCGACTCTGGTCAGCCGTCAGAGTGGCTGTCGTGCGCGGTTTCTTTCCCGTCTCGGCCGCTTGCATCATCGTGCATCACCTTGAAGCAGATAGATGCACATCTAGCCGAAATATGCAACGAACATAAAACGAACATACAGTGGCGGAAATATGGCAGATGCTGGTCGCGAGATTGCATGTGGCTGCAGCCCGGCAGGCGAGCCTGGCTGCTCTCTCGTAATGGTCATTGCGGAGGCGTCCCGTTTTTACGAGCCTAGTTGCCGTGGCCTCGGCGACTGATGTCAGCCCGGTCTTTCGTGCTTGATGGAGACATCTGACCAATGACCACTCTTCCCGCTGCCAGTGTTGCCGCAGCAGAGTTCTACGCAAGGAACTACGACTTCGCGGAGCCGATCTTCCTCGAGCCCGGTAAGAAGCTGTTTCTTGGGAGCGATGAGCGCCCGAGGCACTGCCGCTTTTGCGGCAAGAACGAGCCTGAGGTCACCTTCAAGGACGAGGCGCATGCGTTGCCGGCGGCTTTCGGCAATACTGGCTTGTTCAGCAATTACGAATGCGATGTCTGCAATCACCTCTTCGGCGAAGGCATCGAGAACCACCTCGGCAATTGGTCTAAACCGATGCGCACGCTGTCCCGCATCAAGGGGCGAAGCGGAGTTCCGACTATCAAGAAGCCGGGCCCGGACAAAGGCTGGCGTGTCGAATATTCGGATACGGGCTTTCAACTGACGGAATATGAGAATGAACCGTTCTTCGAAATAGACGAGGGGGCTAAGCAGCTTCGCTTCAAGTTGCACCGCGACACTTACATTCCTATTGCCGCCCTTAAAGGGCTCGTAAAAATCGGACTCACGTTAATCCCGGACGTCGAGACTCAACACTTCCGCGAGACTTACGACTGGATACGCGACGCTGACCATTCGCGCAACTTTGTTAAAAAGTTTCCGGTGTTGCGAACATTCATCCCAGGACCAATGCGGAATGACCTTATCGTACTCATGATTATGCGTCGGCGCGCTGGGGTCGACACCGTCCCATACGCTTTCTTTACTTTTGGGTATGGAAATGAGGTTCTGCAAGTATTTCTACCTTCGATCCCACAAGACAAATGCATTGCAGGAAAGTCGCTCAATTTGCCGCCCTTCCCAACTCCGGGGGCGCCCGACCCCGTCCGTCACGGCCGCCCCAAAACAAAGATTGAGGACCTCACGGGCCGTGAGCCTGTTAAGGGCGAGAAGGTGCCCATTGTTCTTGGTTTCGACTCAGTCTCGAAATCGATCCCCGGCAAGACCAAGAATGAAGCATGATTGGTCGGCCGGAGTCGGTGTGTGGATAGAGCGGAGCGCGAGTTCCGACAAATCGTCGGACTCAGGCGCTCGACGCACTTTGCAAAATCCGATCTTGCCGGCAACATGATCTCGAAACGCGCCGCGTCAGAACGTCCTGAGTAAGCTCTTTGTGATACTGTGGCTGACCGGGGGATCGCAGCGTCTGCTTCGCTCAACAGATAATTAAAAGGATCACTGTTGCCTAGTTGCCGAAATCGGTTAAGTAGCATACGACGAGTTCGACCGGACGGAAAGCGGAGGCAAACAATGTCAGAAGACCCAATTACGTTTATGGATAACGAAGAGGAGTCGGATGTTCAGCTTGTTGAATACGACATCACTTCCTCGGCGAATGATTTCAATGTGCTAACGATCACTAGTTACATCGAGACGGGTTCTATAATCCTGCCTCCATATCAGCGTAATTATACATGGGATAAGAAAAGAGCATCTAAATTAATTGAGTCCCTCATTCTTGGTTTGCCAGTGCCACAGATTTTTTTATATGAAGAGGCCCGGAACCGTTTCGCAATTCTCGACGGCCAACAACGGCTGATGTCGGTCTATTTTTTTCGAAAGAAGCGATTTCCAAAGGTAAATAAACGCGCTGAATTAAGAGAAGTATTTGTTGAGAGGGGAAGGTTTTCAGATGCCCTTCTGAGTGATGATCGGTATTTTGAGCCATTTAATATTACGCTTCCCGCGTTAGGTGGAGAAGAGCGCAGCCCGTTGCATGGCTTAAACTACGACACCCTTGGTGAGTATCAGTCAAGTTTCAATCTACGTCCGATTCGTTGCGTAATAATCAAGCAGAATGAACCTAAAGACGACAACTCTTCTGTATATGAGATCTTCGATCGCCTCAATACGGGTGGAGTAAACCTAAAACCTCAAGAGATCAGAGCAAACCTCTATTTTTCGGACTTCTACGAAGCGCTGTATGAGTTGAACAAAGATCCTCGCTGGCGGAAGATATTTGGTAAAGATGAGCGCGACAAAGAGCTTAGAGATGTAGAGTTGTTATTGCGAGCATTTGCCATGCTTGTATACAGCAACGAGTACAAGCCTTCGATGACTCGTTTTCTAAATCGCTTTTCAAACTATGCAAAGAAATCGCTATCAAAAAAAGATATTGATTATTTAAAAAGTCTGTTTGATCGGTTCCTTACTGCAGTTGACGGGGTGTCGCCCGCCGTGTTCCGGGCTACGGGGAGGTTCTCAATCGGCGTTTTTGAGTCGGTCTTTGTCGGTCGTTGCACACAATTCTGGGCTCAACGTGACCAGGCTATCATTCCTCCAATTCCGGAAGCCAAGATAGTCGAGCTTTCGACTGCTGTGAGGGCGCTTCTGCAGGAAGGGACTACGAAGCCTGAGTATGTGAAGGACCGCCTTGCAAAGGCTCGTGAGTTGATGCGGTAGCGGGGCAAAGATGAGCGACGTAGATCGAGTATTTGGCGAGCTTCGCGCCTTAAGGGATCTGCTGCGTAAGCAGGGCGAGGCGTCTGATGTCGTATCTTTTGAGGAGTTGGCCGCCAAAACGCTGTTGTTGTGCGCTGCGAGCTACTTTGAGAGGCATATCTGCTCCTCTCTCATTCAAGCCGCCCGGGAGACGGGATCAAGCGAGGTATTTTGTTCGTTCATTGAAAAACAGGCATTGAAGCGGAAATACCACACATTATTCGATTGGACAAAACCAAACGCCAATGCATTCTTCGGTTTGTTTGGGCAGAGTGTTAAAGAGGCCCTGTGCGATCGCGTGAGTAAGGATGAGGGACTCGAAAGTGCGGTGCGAGAGTTCATGTTTATTAATAGCCAGCGCAACAAATTGGTTCACGATAATTTTGCTGGAACGTCTGCGGAGGTTACATTTGAAGAGGCGTGGACCAAATACAATGTCGCGTTGAAGTTCGCCGACTGGTTGCCGACTGGCTTGAAGAATGCAGCCGGAGCCGCCAAAGTCCCGGAGCAGCAAGCTAATACATCACAGTAAACGCCAGCCGCGTTTGAGACGGCGCGGCTGGAACGAACGCTTGCGATAGCGTCGTGGAAATGCGCGGAAGAGCTACCTCGCGCTTCGGAGCTTGCCGGAGCCGCTGCAGCGCGGACAGGTCTTGCCGTCCTTCTCGCCCTTGCCCTTACAGTCCGGGCAGGTTTCGAGTTCGATCTTTGGCTTGATCTTCTCAATACGCCCTTCAAAACTCATGGACGCCTCCAAAGGGTTGAGCGAAGCAGGCAATGTGCCTTTCTATGATTGCTCAGGGTGCGGACACAATCGAGCAGGAACTCTCCCGCACACGTGTAAAGTGTGGATAAGATTACTCTAAGGCGGGCGACCGGCAACAACGGGATGAGCAATGTTCAAATGGTGGAAACTCCGAACGGAACGCAGCCGCCACGTTGACTCCGATGGTTCAGCGCCAATCGCCGCCTTTGGGGCGCAAGCCCATTACGTCGCGCGAGAGCGCGCTCGGGAAGAACGGCAGAGCGGGAAAGTGCTCGATGCGAATCGGGCGGCCGGATACTGGGACCGGGTGCGGCGGGAAATCGGCCGCCGGACGGGGCGCGACGGGTTGGACACGGCGACCCGGTACATGGTCGACCGGGAGCGGGAGGTCAGCTCATCATGCGGGGATAGGCCGCCGTTTTAAGGCTCTCGCTTGACTCGTGTTCTTCGTACGTTCTCAATGGGCGGGCACGGCATCCATCGGCGAGGCCCGCCATGATCTACTACGTGGCATTGCCATTCGTACGCATCGATGAAGGCTTGGCGCCCGGCGAAGCCGTGGAATGCCAGCACGCGGCGGCCGCGGTCAGGCGAGCTGAGGCTCTGGCGACACGCGAGCCGAATGCCGGCGCTGTCGCCTTTTATCGGCAAGGAAGTCCCGATCTCGGCGAGTTCGAGGACGCTGTGATCTTGAAGACGTTCGGCGAGGTGCCGGACGACATTCGTGCTTAAGGGGATTGGCGTGGAACCAAAAGAAGTACCTCGGCCGGACCTCTCGAACGAGTGGGATCGCCAGAAACTCCGGAATTGGATGGCGAATGCGAAGCGGCTTGGGCGGGACGACGTCTATCAGGACGCATTTCGCCAACTATGCCGCGTCGAAGGACGCAACATTGCCGATCCGGTTGAAGCCGAGTTCGCGATTGTCATGCGGGCCTTGGAAGAGGCTCTCACGGAAGAAGCAGGGAAGACGAAGCGGCTCAACCGTACTCGTCAGAAACTCGACCGCGTGGGTGTCCGAAAAACACTCGCAGACTTAGCACTCAAGCCGCAGCCGTCACTCGGTTTTCTGAAATTGCTCGAGTTCGGCATGGCCGACATGTGTGCAGAGTCCCTAATCCTGAAGCATCAGGAAGAGTTTCCGCAGGAGGCGGTGGACGCCGCGCGACGGCGTTTGGAGAAGTACGGGATATTGCGTGAAAGCGAGAGGCCGTCATTTGCTGAGAGGTGAAGGCAGCATGCCTGAGATGACGGAGGCGTTGCGGCGCAGGCTGGAGTCGCAACTTGGGGAGCAACTTCGACAGGATTGCGAGGAGTCAGAGCGCATAGGATACCCTCCGCGGGTCTTCCGCCGCATGCTCAGCGAGAGCGGTGCGGTCGGCGCGTGCCGACACGTGATCATGTCGCGCAAAATCCCCGATGGGTTTCTGACCCTCTTAGAAAAGAAGCGTCTCGACCTGACAGCCGAAGCAACCGTTCTGCGTGGGCCATGGAAGGCGTTGTTCTCGGCCGAGGAGCTGGAACGTGCTCGAAAGCGACTGCGGGATTATGAACGGCCCGATCTTGCTGACGTATAGCCCAACCACCGTTCGCCGAGCGCGGATGCGTCAGTAATGACGTATCAGGGGTGACCTGCTCCGTCGGGTATGGGCTGCAAGTTCTTGTGAGTAGCAAAAGAAGGGGAACGCCGAGGGCGTGCAGCGGGGGTGGTCGAGGCTGGAAGAGTGGGCTGATCTTCTGAGGATGGCCGCCGAACGGTCTGACCGCGTGCAAGAACTGCGCGCGGATGTGAGGCTCCTGGTCATAAGATCGTGCAGGCGGATATCGAGGCACGCCGCAGGAGGCGTGGGGATACGGCCCACGATAGGAGACGTGAGCTGGGGGCGCAGTGAGCGGCGTACTCGGCGCCCGGGGAGACCACGCCGGGAATCAGTGAGCCCGCCTCAATCGACGAAGGCGCAACCATAAGTAGTCGCGCCTATTGCGAACTTCCGTCCTCACCGTAACGTTCATCTTATGAGGGCAGCATTTCACCACTCTTACTTTTTGCCTTGGCTCGGATACTTCTCTCGGGCAACAGTAGTCGACGTGTTCATAATACTAGACGATGTCGGATTTCGAAAAGATCACGTAAGTCGAGTGCGGGGCCTAAATCGCTCCGGCAATGTAGTGTGGCTCGGCATTCCTGTTGGAACAAATCGTGGGGTCCCATGTAATCGTGTTATAATCCCAGACGATAACAACTTTTTGCCGAAGCTGATAAGAACGATTTCTTATAACTACAGCAAACACCCGCATTTCGAGGAATTTTCAGCCTTTCTATTTCCGTTATTAGAGCGGTGCATTCGACCATCCCGCTGTATCGTCGCCGCCAATCTTGAATTGTTTTCTGCGCTACGGGCCTACTTTGGACTGCCCGAAGTAAAGATTATAATGTCCAGCAACTTTTATTCCGGCAATAACCGCACAGAACGCCTAATTTCTATATCAAAGTCTTGCGACATTGAAACGATCGTCACCGGCGATGGAAATATGCTTCTCGTCCACGACGTGCCTGAGCTAAAACAATCAGAAATCACGCTGCTCTCTTACCCGTACTTCAGCAATCACCCATGTTACTTACAGCCGGCGCGGATCAAAAACAATCAACCATTCGTGCCAGGTCTGAGCGTAATTGACGCGATATTTTCGGTTGGCGTAAAAATTACTAGAGAGCTAATCCTAAACCCGGGTATAACTCTCGACGCCGTCTATGGAGAAGGGTTATGACAGAAGTCAACACGGAGCATTATACCTTCAAATCCTCTAGCGGAACGGAGTTAAGGGCGCGCTTAATAACCCCTGCCACAAATTCCAATCACATGACCTCACTTGTTTTCATGATGACTGGCGATGGGCCAAAAGGGAGTAAGAGTCTAAGCTGGGTCAGCATGCCTGGGATGTTAGCTGAAAGAGGGATATCGTCGTTCGTTTTCGATTTCGAGGGGCTTGGGTATAGCGAAGGGAGGCGTCAGGACTTGACCATCGGAAAAAGCGTTGCCGATGGAATGTCGGCTCTTAGGATCGCGAAGTCGATTGAGAGCATCGACTCCAGCCGAATCGGTGTATTTGGCGCTAGCTTTGGTGGAACCATCGCCTTGTTAATTGCAAGTCGCGATAGTACCATCAAGTCGCTAGGTCTAAAGTCTCCTGTAAGCGACTATTGCCGCGCGCTGTATTATGAATTCGGAGATGCAGAGATATCTGCCTGGAAGGCAATTGGCCACTCAACAAGAGTAGGATTCGATTATGGCTTTTTCGAAGACGCGAAGGCAATTGATGTATACAGGGAATGTCAACAGATCCAGTGCCCGGTGTTAATTACGCATGGAAGTGCCGACGCTGTCGTTCCGCTAACTCAGAGCCAGCATTTGCTGAGTACTTTGACCAAGGCGACATCAAAGCACTTAGAGGTGTTCGATGCTGTTGGTCATGGATACAACGAGAATGGTGCGTGGGAAAAAATGGCGAACATGTTTGTCCAATGGTTTCAGTCAACTTTAAGCTGAAGCAAGAAACGCCAATGTTGATTAAGATATTGAAACGGACCGAGATGGTCCTTTTATTTGCGGTTTGCATTATATCCATTGCTGTAACTGCTGCCGACACATTCGGGGTGCTGGATGTCTTGAAAACTACGTGGATTGTAGATTTTAACAAACTTATTCTCTTGTTGCTCGCATGTATCGGTCTCGCGATAATCGCAAACTCATTTCGATTGAGGTCCCGATTTGAGACTCTTGATGAAAAAGCAGGATTAATTCTAAGCGAGATAAAGCACCAGGGCGTTCGTTGCTTCGCAAACTCAGCGGAGCTGGAGAACTATATTGCCGCAAAAATTCGGTTGGCTAAAAAGCAGATATGCGACTTATCATGGAAGGTAAACATAAGTAATGAGTTCGCCTTAAGTCGGCGCGTGAAGAGTCACAAAGAATACGAAGAGGCGCTGTCAAGGGTGTCGGGCGACATCGTTGTAAAGGAAATATTCATCTTCAACGATCGGCGCCGATGGGACAAGATGAAACGTCGCATAGAAGAAAAAAAGTCTGGTTATTCATGCCGATATTATGACGACTGCGCTATGCCCCGAATTCAGTTTATAATTATTGATGACGAAGTCATATTTTTTGCGATATCCAAGGAGTCTCCGTTGTGTGCTGTGGAGAATCCACAGTTGGTGAAGATGCTTCAGGCTTATTTTGATGAAACGTGGGAGCGAGCCGTGCGGCTCAAGGACGGTCCAGACGTGGATTCTGAAAGAATCGCAACTCTTGAGACGGAGTTAAAAAATAGATGGTCAGCCTCTAGCATGACAGTACGGAATGGGGGCGGGACGAAACGAGAAGGCGGTTCTACGTCGTGGTGGAGGTGGTTTGGGTAGTCCGCGGCGGGAGGGCATGCGCTGCGCGAAGGATTAGGGGGTGGGGAGCGGGTCAATTATGACGGTGCGGGAAGAGGTGAGGGCTGTCGTGGCGTTGGTGACAGCCTGGGAGAACTCCGCTCGGGCTTCGTCAGGGATGGTGGCGGTGAACTCGGTCTGCATAGCCAGGCGCCGCTATTGTGAGACGGTCGGCCCTCCGTTGACGATAAGAGCGCGGGTCATCGGGCCGAAGTAGCCGGTCGCAGGGAGATTGTGCGCCGCCTGGAACTTCGCCAATGCGCGGCGGGTGGCCGGGCCGAATGTGGTTGTCTCGTTCCCAGGTGAGCCGTTGCCGGAGGTCGCGACCGGGGAGCCGGCAGCGTTCAGGAACTGCTGCAGGGCGCGGACGTCTTCGCCCTCGTCGTTGAGCTGGAGGGCGCGGGTGAAGGTTGTTGCCGAAAGGGGAGACGGCGACACGCTTGCCGCTCCGCTCGAACCAGTTGTCTTCGCGCATGCGGGCGCGAGCTGGTTATTGACGTAGGAGCGGGTGGCTTCGCCGAAGAACCCGGTGAACTTCACCAGGTTGATGGCGAGCGCATTCGCTTCCTGGAAGTGGATGAGGGCAGCCTCGGTCTTCGCGCCGAAGTCGACGGTCTCGCGGCCGGGGGAACCATCGCCGGATTCTGCGATCGTGAATCCGTGCATGTTGAGGAAGAGCTGCAGCCTGCGGACGTCGTCGCCCTTCATCCCGCGACTGAGCGTGCGGGTGAAAGGCGGCTGCGCGACGGCGCATGCCGCAGGCGTTGTGGACTGCGTCGTGGTCGCTACAGCGATGGTCGTGGCCGTCGAGGTTGCTGCTGCGGTTGTCGTGTTGGTGACGGTCGAGACCACGATGGGGCCGTTACCGCCTCCACCACCTCCACCGCCGCCGCCCCCTCCTCCTCCGCCTCCACCGGACGAGCACGCACTCGTCGTGAAGCTCGCGTCGCTGCCGTATCCGATGCCGTTGGTGCTCGTCGCATACGCGGCGAAGTGGTACGTCGTGTTGCAGGTCAATCCCGAGAGCGCGGCGGTGAAGGATCCGGTCGAGAACGGGCCGGCGCTGTCGGTCGTCGTCGCGCCGTATGTGGTGTCGGCGCCATACACGAATCCCCGAACAGCGGGGCTGGTCGTGCCGGCGTCGGTGATGGTGCCGCTGAGCGTCGCCCCCGTCTGGCCAATCGATGAGGCCGCCTGCGTGGTGACGGTCGGCGGAAAGCCGGCGAATGATCCAGAGCCATATGCCCCGGAGCCGTATGCAGCCGCGAGGGCGTATACGGGAAGGATGAGGAGGCCGAGCGTGGCGAGCGCCGCCACGACGAACGAACGACTACGCGCGACCACCATACGTGCTGTTGCCGTACGCGGCGGGGCTGCTGCTGCGGAAGAGACGTGACGCGCCGGTGGCCTGTGAGAGGATGCCGCCGACCGCGAACACGGCAACGATCGAGAGCGTGCGTTTGAGGAACTCGGCGCGGGTAATTGGCTGGTGGGCGTCCATATGCGGCACTGTTAGGATATGTCGCGATTATACACTCTCTTCGCGACCGCAAGCGCCGCTATACACAGCACGAACGAGGGCACGGCCACGATGAGGAGCGTGAAGACGTCGGTCGTCGGCGTGAGCACGGCGAGGCCGATGAGGAGCGCGAGGAAGACGACGCGCAAGCGGCTGGTGAGCGCCGCCGGATCGAGGAGCCGCAGGTACGCGAGGCCGATGATGACGACGGGAAGTTCCAGGACGACGAACGAAACAAGCATCTGCAGAAGGACGAACGAGAGATAGCTCTCGGCCGTGAGCATGAGCGACGTGCCGGGCACGGTGAAGCCCGAGAGCACGTCGAGACTGATCGGGATGAGGTACAGGTACGCGGCGGCGATGGCGGCCGCTCCGAGCGCGAAGGAAGCGGCGACGAGACCGTAAAAGACGAGGCGCTTCTCTCGCGGAAGCGCCGTGCCGACGAAACGGGAGAAGAATGCGAGCCACACCGGGAGTGAGACGAACGCGCCGCCGAGGAAGGCGATCTTCATTTTGAAAAGAAACGGCCCTAAGGGGGAGAGGAAGACCAGCTCGCTCGGCGCGGCGGAGAGGAGCTTCGCCGTGAGGAGGTCGCCGCCGTAGGAAAAGACGAGGATGGCAGCTACGATGAAGACGGTCGCACCGAAAAGAACGCCGGAGCGGAGGACGCCGACGTGCTCCCAGAATCCGAGCTGCGCCGCCTCGCCATCCATCAGCTCTTCTTGGGCTTCTGCTCCCTCTCGTCGGCATCCAGGCCGTCAGCGAAGCCGGACTTCAGCTCCTTGAACGAGCGTCCGATACTGCGGGCGAGGCCGGGCAGCTTGTCCTTGCCGAAGAAGAGGAGGAGCACGAAGAGGATAAGGGCGATCTCAGGAGCGCCGAGGCCGAAGATGTTCATATATTTGTATTCTACCCCGCCGCGAGAGGCCTGCAACAGGCCGATAGACGTGCACTATTGAGTTGTCACTTCGGCACGGGAAGCGGAGAGCGCTCGCTTGGCTTGACCCGCGTTCTGTTCGTTCTGAATTGCCGGGCAAGGCATCCGATAGGGAGGCCAACAATGATCTATTTCGTGGCGCTGCCATTCACGCGGGTCGACGACGGTGGGCTCGCGCTTGGCGAGGCCGTCGAGTGCCCGAACGCCGCATCGGCCGTCCGCCGGGCGGATGCGCTGGCGCGGCGCGCTCCGTACGATCTGAACGTCGGATCGGTCGCT
This sequence comes from Rhodoplanes sp. SY1, assembly GCF_046000175.1. NCBI lineage: Bacteria > Pseudomonadati > Pseudomonadota > Alphaproteobacteria > Hyphomicrobiales > Nitrobacteraceae > Rhodoplanes > Rhodoplanes sp. SY1. Next base: position 2,969 of record NZ_JBEOMB010000113.1, on the reverse strand, counting down.
TTCTCGCGGCCGGGGAGAACTCGGTGAACTTCACCAGGTTGATGGCGAGCGCATTCGCCTTATGGAAGCAAATTGTTGCTGAGCGTTTCCTCCACAGGTGAGGGAATGGGTGCGCCCTCGTGCAGGTTGACTCACGGTTAGGCTGCGGTGAAATTACGCGTGCAGGTGTCCTATGTCCGGTTCCCGCCGACCACGACATCTGCGGCCCTGGTCTCTCAGATCAGGGCTTTTTCTTTTCGGGTGACAGGTGCGCCTTGCGGAGTGCAGGCGACCGGCTCGATGCGGCTGGGGTGAAGACGCTCCTCGCGAAAGCGCTTTTCTGTGAAGAGCGGCAGAAGGGGAGCGGCGGGGGCGTGCAGCGGCGGTAGACTGCGAACCTTCCTTCGACGTTCATTCACGTGCCCGCATGATTGCCCACATCACCCGCCGCGAGATGTACGACCTCGTCTGGGCGGAGCCGCTCGACACCGTTGCCGGCAAGCTCGGCATCTCATCGTGGCACTTGAAGGATTTGTGTACCCGACATCGCGTACCGGTTCCGGCACCGGCCTATTGGCGCGACAAGGCGACCGGGAAGGACCCGCGGAAGACGATCTTTGCCTCGTCCGACGACCCCACGGTCGAACTCATCAGCCTCGATCCAAACAGCCCGACGGACTCCGTTGTGGAGCAGCGCCTCGAACGAGCGCGCGCGGCACCGATCGCGCTCCGCCATGTGGTGAAGCCGCGCGTGGCGAACCCGCGGACCATCGATTGGAGTCCGGTCGAGAAGCCCCACAAGGTCGTGGCGCTCACTGCACATAGCCTCCGACGAGCCAAGCCGGATCACGATGGCATCGTCGAGATCAGCGGCGAGGGGCTCCTCACGCTGCGACTGGGGGCGGATTCGATAGAACGTGTAATTTTCATCCTCGACTCTGTGGTGCGGGGGCTAGAGACGCGGGGTATGACCTGCACCGTCACAGGACATCCAGGCGAGATCGTCCATCACCGACGACGTCATGGACAGGCGCAGGTCGAGGTGCACCGGGGCGCAGACAAGGTTCCCTTTGTCCTCACCGAGTCGATCAAACGGCAAAAGCATGAGCCGACCGTCGCCGAGTTGAAGGCGGAAGAGCGGTACCGGCTCGCACGCCAGCGGAACTGGTCGCTTCCGTACGAGCGGCAGTATCCGGAGTTCGACTACATTCCGACGGGCGAACTGGCCATCTCAGTCGAGGCGTATGGCAGGGACCAGCGGCGGCGAAACTGGCGGGACAACACCCGGGCCACACTCGAATCGCGGATCGACGACATCATCGGGGAATTGGATGGCTGGGTCGATTTCGCGAGGGAAAGTCGGCTTGAGCGTGAGCGGAGCCATCGTCTCTGGCAGCGAGCCGATGAAAACCGCCGGCGAGCTAAGGAGCGGAAGGAGCGGGAGACAGCACGCGACGATTTGGTGAATGAGATTGTCGAGCTCGGGCATAAGGCGGAGCAACTCCGCTCCTGGATCGCCTGGGCGGGGGATATCGAAGACGCCGAGACCCGGCGCATGTTGAGCTGGGCGCGCCAGCGCCTCAGCAAGATTGAACGTGCGCTCGATCCGGCGTCGTTCGGTGACTGGCTGCGGGAGCACAAGCTGTTCCCGGAGGTCGATCCATTTGCGCCGCTGCCCGAAGACCCCGATCTGGATACGCTACCCTTGCAGGAAAGTTCGCGCTCGTGACTTAGCAACTGCATGCTCCGTCGGCGCCGGGAGCCGATTATCGACTGAGGACCCGCTATCCACCTATCTGGAGGATGAGGTACCAATAGTCAGTGCCCGCGGCCGGCGCTCCGGCCACTCGATTATGCCCGGACACATCAGATCGAAGTCGTAGCGGGCCTCTACGCCCGGGCAATTTCGCCCGTCACAGGAGCGCTCGCCGGTTTCAAGATCGACCCAGTGTTGTGAAGAGTCTTCTACTTGCTTCGCTGCGGGGGAGTACCACAGGAGTTTTCCGTTGTTGGTCCGAACCAGCTTCTCGGTGCAGTTGGCTTCGGCCCAGTGCGTCCGACCGCCTTCGCTCTGGAACTCGCGTCTGATGCACTCCGGGTCTGGTCTCGCGCGGTGGTGGATGTCCCACGAACAGAAGGCCTCGGCATCCTGCTTCGTGACCTTACCCTCGATGCGTACATACGACGGGCCTATACGTGAGAGCCTGTGAATCGTCACGGGGATGCAGAGTCCACAATCCGCAATCTTCATTCCCTGCGGACGACTCGTCTTGCCTCGCTCCGAACCGCAGTGCAGCTGCCGCGCAACGGTGTCAGCGAGATTGCGCGCAATCTGCTCCGCCCCCTGCCGTGACGCGGGGACCCGCGCGATCGAGCACGCGGTGTCATTGGCTATTCTTATCACCAGGAACTCATGGCGATCGACGTCTTTCCCCGTGACGAGATCTTCCTCGCTCCGCCACGTCTGGAGGATCGCGGCGTATGGACGTCCTCCCTCAGTTCGCCATTCGAGCGCATCTCCGTACCAACGATCTGTTCCTCCTCGCCACTCCAGATTCTCGTCGATCGTGAGCCACTTCCCGCGAAGTGAGAAACCAACCGCGACGAGGATGCCCTCATCGGAAAGGCGTGCCGAATAGCCGCTTGGGCCGCGGCATTCCATCGAAGCAAATTCTTCCGAAGCCCTGATCTTGCACACCCCGCCTTCTAACATCGTGAACGCGCTTTCCGCAGCTCTGGCATCGATCACGCTGAGTGTCGCGCCTGCGAAAAAGGCCGCTCCGGCCAATACAGTTCGAATGCCCCACGTGCATAGACCAATAACGCATCCGCTCATCGCCGTCTCCATGGACCACATTAACTTCCATGCCGGAGGTTGAATGGTATGGTGTCGCAACCAAACGGATTTCGTGTGGATGGAATCGATAAAATTTTACGGATTGCGCTCGACCGAATTGTTTGAACATCCGAGCTGAAGTGGACCCCGGTTT
>NZ_JBEOMB010000112.1:0-19986 GCF_046000175.1 Rhodoplanes sp. SY1 | reverse complement strand
CCCTCACCCGACTCGCCGCTTCGCGGCGAGCCACCCTCTCCCCGCGCGGCGGGGAGAGGGAAGAACAGCCGTGCCCCCATCAGCGTCGCTGATGCGGCGCATAACCGGTTTCGGCTTTCCCGCGCCGCTGCGTCTCCGCTACGCTTCTCGCCTCGCCCCGGCCGCGCGACCGCGCGGCGTCCCCCGCATGCGACGAGAGCACCGATGACCGACAGCCCCACGGGCCCCAGGACCATGATCCTCACCGGCGGCACCGGGGGGATCGGTCAGGCGATTGCGCGCCGCGCCGCCGCCGGCGGCTGGGCGGTCGCGTTCAGCTACGCCACCGACGAAGCCGCCGCCGCGACCCTGGTGGCGGAGCTCGAGGCCGTCGGCGCCCGCGCTCTCGCGGTGCGGTGCGACATCGCCGACGAGGCCCAGGTCGAGACCTTGTTCGACGCGGTCGAGGCCGTACTCGGGCCGCCAACCGCGCTCGTCAACAATGCCGGCATCACCGGGCCGATCGGCACGTTCCTGGCGGCGACGCCCGCCGTGATGCGGCGCGTCGTCGACGTCAACCTGATCGGCACGATGCTGTGCACCCGGCGCGCCGTGCGCGACTGGACGACGCGCGGCGCCGCGGGCGCGGTGGTCAACATCTCGTCGATCGCCGCCGTGCTAGGGGCGCCCAACGAATACGTGCCCTATGCGGCCGCGAAGGCCGGGGTCGAGGCCTTCACGATCGGCCTCGGCAAGGAGCTGGGGCCGACCGGCATCCGGGTGAACGCCGTGTGCCCCGGCACCATCCAGACCGGCATCCACGCCAAGGCGGGCGAGCCGGGCCGCCCGGCCCGCGTGGTCGCGCGCGTGCCGATGGGCCGCATCGGCGAGCCCGACGAGATAGCGAGCGCGGTGCTGTGGCTGCTCTCCGACGACGCCTCCTACGTCACTGGCACGGTGCTCAAGGTCGCGGGCGGGCTGTGAGGGCCGCGCCGCGGGTCGCGGTCATCGTTTCGTCATCGCCGCGTCAAGCCGGCGTAGCGGGCGCGGTCGAAAAGGTGCGGAGACATCCACCGAGGAGTCTCCATGACCCGCACGACCACGCTTCCCCTCGCCGCCGCGCTCGCGCTGGTGCTCGCCGCTCCGGCCTTCGCCCAGCAGGAATTTCCGGCCGTGCTCGCCGGCCATGCCGTGTTCCCGGCCAGGACCTTCGTGGCCGCGCCGGCCGATGCGCCCGCCGACCTGAAGGTCTCGGGCAAGTTCACCACCGGCAAGCGCGTCGAGGCGATCGGCAGCGTGCCGGGCAAGTCGAACGGCCGGCCGACCGGCCTCGCGCTGCCGTTCGAGGGGCAGCCCGTGCAGGGCAACTCGGGCATCAAGGTGATGCCCGACGGCACGTTCCTGGTGCTCACCGACAACGGCTTCGGCTCAAAGGCGAACTCGCCGGACGCGATGCTGTTCTTCAACCGCTACAAGGTCGACTGGGCGACCGGCACGGTCGATCGGCTGGAGACCGTGTTCCTGCACGATCCCGACAAGAAGGTGCCGTTCCGCATCGTCCACGAGGGCACGCAGAAGCGCTATCTCACCGGCGCCGATTTCGATCCTGAAGGCATCCAGCCGATCGGCGACGTGATCTGGATCGGCGAGGAGTTCGGCCCCTACCTGATCAAGGCCGACAAGACCGGCAAGGTCTTGGGCGTGTTCGAGACGATGGCGGACGGCAAGCCGGTGCGCTCGCCCGACCACTTCGCCGTCGCCTCCCCGGGCGCCCCGAACCAGACGGGCGCCTTCAACGCCCGCCGCTCCAAGGGTTACGAGGGCTTCGCCGCCTCCAAGGACGGCAAGTTCATCTACGGCCTCCTGGAAGGCCCGCTGTGGGACGCCGACAAGAAGGAGTTCGAGAACCTCGACGGCAAGCAGGCGGCGCGCATCCTCGAGTTCGACGTCGCCGCCGAGACGTTCACGGGCCGGTTCTGGTACTACCCGTTCGAGCAGAACGGCAACGCCATCGGCGACTTCAACATGATCGACGGCACCGCCGGCTTGGTCATCGAGCGTGACGACCTCGAGGGCACGGCCGACAAGGCCTGCCCGGCCGGCTCGACCGGCGCCGCGACGGAGAGCTGCTTCGCCAAGCCGGCGCAGTTCAAGCGCGTCTACAAGATCGAGCTGTCCGACGCGACCGTCGGCAAGCCGGTCCGCAAGATCGGCTACATCGACCTGATGAAGATCCAGGACCCCGACAAGAAGGCGAAGAAGCCCCTCACCGGCGGCGTCCTGGCGTTCCCGTTCTTCACCATCGAGAACGTCGACCGGGTCGACGAGACCCACATCGTCGTCTGCAACGACAACAACCTGCCGTTCTCGTCGAGCCGCGAGCCGAACCAGGCCGACGACAACGAGTTCGTGCTGCTGAAGGTCGAGGATCTCCTGAAGGCGAAGTGAGCGGCGCCGTTCGCCGCCGTGTCGTGGCCGGGCATGTCCCGGCCACGACTCTGTTCCGGCCGCACCCCGGTGGCCCATGGAGAGCCACGTCCGCGGTCCGTCGCATTGACGCCTTCGGCTGCCCGCGCTACGGCTGGCCCGTGCGCTATCAGCTGATCATCTTCGACATGGACGGCACGCTGCTCGACTCGTTTCCGTGGTTCCTCTCGGTGCTCAACGACGTCGCCGACCGCTACGGGTTTCGTCGCACGGCGCCCGAGGAGGTCACGTCGATGCGCAACGCCGGCACGGCCGAGATCCTCGACCGGCTCGCGGTGCCGCGCTGGAAGCTGCCGATGATCATCCGCCACATGCGCGCGCTGAAGGCGGCACAGCTCGACCGCATCCCGCTGTTCCCGGGCGTCGACGAAACGCTCGCCGCGCTTCAGGCGCGTGGCGCCACGCTCGCCATCGTCTCGTCGGACGTCGAGGCCAATGTCCGCCGCTCGCTCGGGCCGGCGAACGTCGCGCGCATCTCGCATTTCGCCTGCGGCGCGTCGCTGTTCGGCAAGGCGAGGAAGTTCCGCGACGTCGTGCGGCGCGCCGGCGTCGCCCCCGACGCGACGATCGCGATCGGCGACGAGGGCCGCGACATCGAGGCGGCCCGCGCCGCCGGCCTCGCCTGCGCCGCGGTCGCCTGGGGCTACGCCGACGTGAAGGCACTTCGCGCGAAAGCGCCGGACCTGGTGCTCGAGCGGGTCGAGGATATTCTTCAGGTGCTGGGATAGGCCCCGAAATCCAGCCGCGGGCACCCGACCACCGCGAGATCAGTTTCCGCTGACGTTGTCCCACACTCCGCTCATTCCCGCGAAAGCGGGAACCCAGAGCCACAGGTCGTGCGGCTCCTGGGTCCCCGCTTTCGCGGGGACGAGCGGACGTCAGCAGGAAGCCAGGATTCGGGCGTCACGTACCGACGGTTCGTGCCCCGGCACGCCCGCGCTCACACCGTCTCGCAAATCACCTCCCGCACCGCCGTCACGGGCCGCGGCAGGGCGGCGCCGTCGGCCTCGAAGCCGACGACACGCAGCACGCCGGTCGCGGGCGACATCGAGACGCCGATGCGCGTGTAGGGATTGAGCACCGGCGGCACCACCCAGTCGAAATCCGTCGAGACCGCGCCGTCGAAGCCGGCGATCTGGTCCTGCCGGACGCGGCTCATCGCCGCCGCTTCGTCGAAGGAGCGCGTCAGGAAGGCGTTCGCCGGCATGCGGGCCTCCCAGGCCGGCCGCGGCGGCGACCAGTCGTTGGCGGCCGTGGTGTCGTCGGTACGGGTCGCCGCGCCCTCCTCGGTGCGCTCGATCACGATGCGCTCGCTCGGCCGCGGGCCGACGAGCGTGTAGATCACCGGACGCGACACCGGCACGCTCTCCAGCATTTTTCGAGCGACGCCGTAATCGGTCGCGGTCTCGAACACCCGGCGCAGCAGATGATCGGGCGGCAGGTGGCGGACCGGCCAGGCGGCGAGCGCGTTGGCCGCCATGTCGTACAGGCGCAGCCACGGATGCAGGGTGCGGCGGCGCATCGGCGCCTGGTTGATGCAGGCGGCGAAGCGCCCCGGCGCGAGGCCGGTCAGCACGCCGGCGAAGCCCGGCCAGCCGACGCTCCAGTAATCCCCGGCCGGCCCCGGGAGGCGCGCCACCGTGACCCGGCGGCCGAGCCCGGGGAACGGCCAGTCGAGCGTGCGGGCGAGCCACGGCGCCCCGCCCTCCTCGCGCGCCACCGCCGTGCAGGCCCACTGATACGAGGCGTTGAGCACCCAGACGCCGGAGACGCCGAGCGTCGCCGCCATGGCGGCGATCTCGTCGACATAGGGCGAGGCGGAGCGGGAGAGCCAGCGGCGCGCCAGCGCGTCGCCGGCCGGCATCGCGAGCGCGACGCCGCGCGGGAAGAAGCCGAGGCAGTCGTCGCGCAGCCCGCGGGCGCGGTCCGGGTCGAGGCGCACATGCGCGGAAATCCCGCCGTCGCGCAGGTCGACGACGGGGATCTGTGGCAGGTCGGGTGGCGTCGGCGCGTGCATGGCGATGTCGGCGCGCCACGGCCGCGGCCGGTTCAACCGGCCTTGTCCTTCAGCGCGGCGTCGAGCGCGGTCGCCTTCTGCAGGGCGGCCCGCGCGTTCAGCCGCTCCACATAGGCGACGAACTCCGGCCGTGCCGGGATCAGCCCGAACATCATGCCCCAGCGCAGCTGCGAGCCGATCACGATGTCGGCCGCCGTGAAGGCGTCGCCGAGCAGGTACGGACCCGCCGTCAGGGCGCCCGAGACGACGTCCATCACGGTGTCGAAGTCGCCGTAGCCGAGCGTGCCGCGCGGCGCCTCCTGGGCCCGTTTGAAGGTGCGGTCGATGATCGCCGGCTCGATGCAGCTCGGCCCGAAGAACAGCCACTTGAGATACGGCCCGCGGCGCGGATCGCCGATCGGCGGGGCGAGGCCGGCCTGCGGGAAGGCGTCGGCCAGATAGCAGCAGATCGCCGACACCTCGGTGATCACTACGCCGTCGTGATCGAGCGCCGGCACCTTGCCCATCGGATTGACGGCGAGATACGCGGGGTCGCGGTTCTCGCCCTTGCTCATCGAGAGGACGCGCAGCTCGTAGGGCTGGCCGATCTCCTCCAGCATCCAGCGGACGATCGACGAGCGGGACGGAGCGATGTGATAGAGGATCAGCGCCATGGGGGTCCGTTTCGGGTGCGCGGCCGCGACGGCGGCCGGGGGCCACCGGTGTGGACCAGAATCGTGGCCGGATCTCGCCCGAAACAGGGGCCGGCCCGCACCCTCACGGCAGCAGACGGAACGCCGCGATCGCCACCAGGGTCGGCACCGAGGCCGCGGTCGCCAGCCGCACCGGGCTGATGCCGCCCTCCGGGAAGCTCCCCTTGAGCAGCGAGTAGCCGGCCGGGTTCGGCGCGTTGGCGATGACGGTGAGGCCGCCGCCCGTCACGGCGCCGGCGACCAGCGCGTATTTCGATTCGGCGTCGAGATGGTCGACCAGCGAGCCCAGATAGGTGAGCGCGGCATTGTCCGTGAACGCGGTCAGCACGGTCGCGCCGTAGTAGAGCGCGGTCGAATCCAGCACCGAGAGGAGCGGCTCGAGCCACCAGCGCTGCATCCCGCCGAGCACCACCAGCCCAGCCAGGAAGAAGCCGACCAGCAGGCCCTCGCGCAGGATCAGCCGGCTCTGGTGGCGCCGATACGCCTCGGTGAAGCCGAGGAAGAACAGGAACAGCGCCAGGAACACGACCGGGTGATGCGCCGTGACGATGACGCCGATCAGGAAGGCGAGATGCACGGCGATGATGCTGCGCGGCACCTCGAGCTTGGCCAGTGCCGTCTCCTCGAAGGGGATCGCCTGCAAGTCCCGCCGGAACACGATCGCGGCCCCGACCGCGTTGCAGACGACGGCGATCGCCGCCTTCCACCCGAAGTTCAGGAGCATGAAGGAGAGGTCCCAACCCCACCGCTCCGCGACCATCAGCACGGGCGGGGCCGCGAACGGCGTCAGCGTCCCGCCGATCGAGACGTTGACGAACAGGACGCCGAGCGTGCCGTAGCGGAACGCCTCGCTGCTGTGCGGGCCGAAATAACGCTGGCGCAGCAGCATGGCCGACAGCGTCATGGCGGCCGGCTCGGTGATGAAGGAGCCGAGCAACGGCCCGAACACCATGACGGCGAGATAGTAGGCCGCCGAATGCGGCAGCGGCAGCTTGCGGCCGATCCACAGGAGCAGCGCGCCGGCGAGATCGAGGATCGGGCGGCTCGCCGCCATCACCATGATCACGAAGATGAAGGCCGGCTCGGTGAAGACCCGGCTCTCCAGATAGGTGAGCGCGTCGTGCGGCGTCGTCCACGCCGCCATGAAGACGAGCAGCACCATGGCCCAGAAGCCGAACACCACCTCGACCTCGCCGAGAAGGTGCCACAGGCCGGCATGCGGCGAGGGACCGTGGGCGAGGCGCTCGAAGCGGCTGGCCATGAAGGTATGCACGAGCGCGAGCCCGAACAGCCCGGACGCGACCAGCTCGACCGTGCTCGGGGCGAGATCGGTCATCGCGGGGCCTCAGCCCTCGGTGCGCAGACGCGCCGCGGACACCCCGGGCGGCGCAGGCTCCGCCTGCGTCCGCGCATCGGCGCCGGAGTCCGGCTGCAACCCCGCCGCGGTCGGCACGAGTGCGAGCACGGCGGTACGCGACAGCGGCTTGCGCAGCAAGGCCGTGGCGCCCGTCACCCGTGCGAGGATGCGATCGTCGAGATCCCCCGTCTCGACCACGGCGATGCCGAGACCCGGGTCGCGCGCCCGCAGCGCCAGGAAGGTGTCGAGCCCCGGCCAGGGCGGCAGCACCCGGTCGGTGACGAGGAGCCGGCCGCGGCCGTCGCGCAGCGCGCGGCTCGCCTGATGGCCGTCACGGGCGACCGTCACGCCGTGCCTGGCCGACTCGAACCAGAAGGCGAGGACGTCGCGCGTGCCCTCGTCGGTGCACAGGATCACGATCCCGCCGTCGCGGTCCGCACCCTCACGGTCTGCGCCATTGCCGGTCATGAGCCGCTCCACCTGTTCGCCCATCTCGCATCCGGCATGCGACGGCGACGGCCGCGCGGCAATTCGTGACGTCGGCCTAGGGTGCTATGCTGAGGGGTCCTTCCCTAGGTATCCACCCTTAGCGGCATTGCGCGACGAACGGCGGTACGACCGTGCAGATCACCCGTCCCGATCCATCGCGTCGCCCGTTGCCGATGTCGCTCTCGAAGGTGCTCTCGCTGCCGTGGCCCGTGCTGGGGCTGGCGTATCTCGCCGGCTACGTCCTGCTCGACTGGGTCAGCTACCTGCACCCGTTCGCGCCGTTCGGCATCACGCCGTGGAATCCGCCGACCGGGCTGAGCTTCGTTCTGGTGCTGCTGTGCGGTCAGCGGACCATCCCCTTGTTGTTCGTCGCCCCGATCCTCGCCGATCTCCTGGTGCGGCATCTGCCCCTGCCGTGGACGGTCGAGCTGCGGACCGTGGCCGTGATCGGTGGCGGCTACGCGGTCGGTCTCCTGGTGCTGCTGCAGCCACCGCTGCGGTTCAATCCGACGCTCGGCACCATGCGCGACCTCGTGCTGCTGCTCGTCGTCGCCGGCGCCAGCGCCGCCGTGGTGTCGTTCGGCTATGTCGGCTTCACGGTCGCGGGCGGGCTGCTGCCGCTCGCCGAGCTCCCCGCCGCGGTGGTGCAGTACTGGGTCGGTGACATGATCGGCATCGCCATCGTGGCGCCGTTCGGCCTGATCCTGCTCACCCGCGGCCGCTCCGTGCGCGTGTCGGTCGAGACAGCCGTGCAGATCGCCGCGACGCTCGCCGCGCTGGCGCTCGTCTTCGTGTTCGCCGAGCGCCACCACTCGCAGCTGTTCTACATCCTGTTCCTGCCGATCATCTGGATGGCGGTGCGGGGCGGCCTGGAGGCCGTGACGGTCGGCGTGCTGCTCACCCAGCTCGGCCTGATCGTCGGCGTTCATCTTCTGCCGAGCGAGGAGATCGACGTCACCGGGCTGCAGGCCCTGATGCTGGTGCTGACCCTGACGGGACTGGTCGCCGGCGCGCTGGTGACCCAGAACCGTCGCACCGCCATGCAGCTCCGCCTGCATCAGGACTCGCTCGCCCGTCTGGCGAGGCTCGGCAGCATGGGCGAGCTCGCCACCGCGATCGCCCACGAGATCAACCAGCCGCTGACCGCGGCCGGCACCTATACGCGGCTCGTCGCCGAGACGCTGCGCGAGGATCCGAACCATCTCGCCGTCACCGAGACGGCCGAGAAGGCGGCCGCCCAGGTGCAGCGGGCCGCCGACGTGGTGCGCCGGCTGCGCGCCCTGATCCGGCTCGACCAGACCGGCCGCGCCCCGGTGGCGGTGACCCGCATCGTGCGCGAGACCCTCGACCTCGTGCATCCGGAGCTCGACCGCCACGGCGTCACGGCCACGGTCGAGATCGCCGACGACCTGCCGCCCGTGATGGTCGACATCCTGCAGATCGAGCAGGTGCTGCTCAACCTGATCCGCAACGCCGTCGAGGCGATCGAGGAGACCGGCGAGCCGCGCGGCCGCATCGTCATCACGGCGACGGCGGCGGGCGACATGGTGGGCGTCGTAGTGGCCGACTCGGGGCCGGGCTTCCCGACCGACTTCCCCGGCCTCGACAGCCCGACCTTCGGGTCCGGCAAGGCGGACGGCCTCGGCTTCGGCCTGTCGCTGTGCCGCTCGATCGTCGAGGCGCATGGCGGCCGCCTGACCGTGGAACGTCCCACGGCCGGGGCGCTCGTCCGTTTCACCGTCCCGATCGCCAAGGTGTCCGATGCCTGACCCCTGCCCCGTCGCGCTGGTCGACGACGATCCCGCCGTGCTCGACGCGCTCGCCCTCTATCTCGAACGGCGCGGCCTGACGGTGATGCGCTTCGCCTCGGCCGACGCGCTGGTGGCGGCCGGGGAGGACGCTTCGGCGTTCGAATGCGTGGTCGCCGACGTGCGCATGCCGGGCCTGTCGGGCCTCGACCTGGTGCGCCACCTCGCCGAGCGGCCCGCGGCGCCGCCCGTGATCCTGATCACCGGCCACGGCGACGTCGACATGGCGGTCGCCGCCATCAAGCTCGGCGCCTTCGACTTCATCGAGAAGCCGTTCGACGAGGCCCGGCTGTTCGAGGCGATCGGCGTGGCGGTGGCGAAGCGGCGCGCCAGCCGGCACGACGCCGAGGCCCTGGCCGACCTGCAGGCCCGGTTCGACTCGCTGAGCGAGCGCCAGCACGAGGTGCTGACGCTGGCGACCGAGGGCCTGTCCAACAAGGAGATCGCGGCGCGGCTCGGCATCAGCCCGCGCACCGTCGAGATTCATCGCGCCTGGGTGATGGAGCGGATGGGCGCCCGGAATCTGGCCGAGCTGGTCCGCATGGCGATGCGGCTGCGGCCGACCGGCCCGTGACGGCCGTCGCTGCGGGCTGCGAGGAACCACAGCAGGCGCCGCCCCTATTCCGCTCGTCCGCGCGACGGCGGGGACCCAGAGGCGACACGATATGCGGCCCTGGATCCCCGCTTTCGCGGGGATGAGCGGAGGGTGTTTCGACGTCGGCGGAAGCCGCGTCAGTTCAGCCGGCTCGGCCGTTCGTTCTGGCCGGCGGCGGACGTCGCGCCCGCGGACGTCGCACCGGGCGGAGGCGCATCGGCGCCCGGGACCGGTGCAGGCTCGGAGGCGGCAGCCGATCCCGTCGTCGTCTCGGCCGTCGCGGCACGCTCGGCGTCCTCGCGGGCGAGACGGCGATACGCCTTCCAGCCGAGCGGCAGGCAGCCGAGATAGATCAGCGTGCCGATGGTCAGGACCTCCCAGGGGAAGCTGACCAGCAGCGCGAAGAACAGGACCGCGATCAGGAACGCCGGCAGCACCATCTCGGGCGCCACCCGGGTGCCGAGCTTCTTCCCCGAGAACACCGGCAGCTTGGAGATCATCAGGAGGCCGATCGCCAGCGTGTAGACGAGCACCAGCGGGATCGGGATCAGATACTTGGCGACGCCGAGGAACTGCAGATAGATCGGCAGCAGCACCACGATGGCGCCGGCCGGCGCCGGGATGCCGGTGAAGAAGTTGCCGGCCCAGGCGGGGCGGTTCGGGTCGTCGATCATGACGTTGAACCGCGCGAGCCGCAGCCCGGCGCAGATCGCGAACACGATCGCGACGATCCAGCCGACGTTCTTGTAGTCGGACAGGCCCCAGAACCACAGGATCAGGGCCGGCGCGACGCCGAAATTGACGAAGTCCGCGAGGCTGTCGAGCTCGGCGCCGAAGCGCGAAGTGCCCTTCAGCATGCGGGCGAGGCGGCCGTCGACGCCGTCGAGCACGGCGGCGAACACGATGGCGCCGAGCGCCAGCTCGAAGCGGAGCTCGGCCGCGAGCCGGATGGCGGTCAGGCCGGCGCACAGCGACAGCAGCGTGACCACGTTCGGCACGAGGGTGCGGACCGGGATCGGCCGGAAGTTCCGGCGGAAGCGGGCCTCGCGGAGGCGGACGTCGCGGAACCGCGACCCACGCCGGTCTCGATCGGGATCGAAGGGAGGAAACAGGGACATGGCGGACGAACTATAGACCGGTGCGGCGGGTTCCGCCATGCCGGCGCGACGCAACGCGGCGTCGCGGTGAACGGTTCGTCGGCGACGCGACTGCCTCTGGCGCGACCGCGGCGCGCCGCTCGTCGGCTCGTCGCGCTACACCGAGCCGGGAGAGCCCGTCGTCGCGGCGCCCCTCGCCCGCTGCTCGTCGGCCCGCGCATGGCGGACGGCGCGGGCGACCGCGGCCCAATAGCGGGCGCGCTCCGGCTTGCGGAAGTTCCGCCGCTGCATGCGCCGCGCCACCCCGTAAGCGCGTGCCCCGAAGACCTCGATCAGCCGCCGCGCCTGGGCCTCCACCGGGCTGTCATGGTCGAACTTCATTCGCGTCATCGCCCCACCTCGCAATATCGTCCACCGCCGCGCCGGACCCCGGCGCAGCCACAAGAGAGCGGCCGCGTTACAATGAAAACTCGAATACGCTGCGATCAGGACCGTACAAGCGGACGCGCCCGGACCTCTCGACGGATCCGGAACGTCGTCATGACTCGTTTTCTCTTGATCGCGAACCGATCGGACGATGCCAGGTCTTCGACCTGCCGTCCGTCGATCTATTGATTATTGTTTATTGCAGTCGCCCCGATGCCTTTCGGGTCTGTTCTCAGCCATCGCAGGGCGATTGGCAATGCGTATCCAGATACCGTAGTCGGGCGAGACTCCGGAATCGTCGATCACTTTGGAGGCATTCCAAGGTGGACGACCGCCACCGGTCTTGCGCGAGGCAGCCCGGAGGGCGTCGGGCGCCGCGGCCCAGGCGCCACGCCGCGCCGCCTGATCAGCCGAGCTGGTCGGCTCGGTCGGCCCTACCCGACCCGGAAGGTGCGGCCCGGATCGGCGGTCTTGAGATCGGCGATGATGGTCTCGCCGGCCAGCGTGGTCTGGCCCTCGGCCACCAGCGGGCGCGTCCCTTCGGGAAGGTAGATGTCCACCCGCGACCCGAAGCGGATCAGGCCGACCCGCTCGCCCGCCCCGACCATCGCGCCCTCGCGCACGAAGGTGACGATGCGACGCGCGATCAGCCCGGCGATCTGCACCATGCCGATCTTGACGCCCGTCGGCGTGGCGATGACGAAGCCGTTGCGCTCGTTGTTCTCGCTCGCCTTGTCGAGGTCCGCATTGATGAACAGGCCGGGCGTGTAGGCGATGCGCTCGATGCGGCCGGCCGTCGGGCTGCGGTTCACGTGGACGTCGAAGACGCTCATGAAGATCGAGACGCGGGGCAGCGGCGCGGTGCCGAGCCCGAGCTCGGCCGGCGGCACGGCCGGCGTCACCCGCGACACCCGCCCGTCGGCCGGCGCGACGAGGATGCCGTCGCGCAGCGGCGTGACGCGCGGCGGATCGCGGAAGAAGTAGGCGCACCACAGCGTCGCCACCACGCCGATCCAGCCGAGCGGCGACCACAGCCAGAACAACACCAGGCTGACCAGCGCGAACGCGCCGACGAACGGATAGCCCTCGGAATGGATGGGCACGAGCTGGGAACGGATCGAATCGACGATGGACATGGGTGCTCTCGAAATTTGCGTGCGGCCCATCGTGGTCCGTCATTCCGGGGCGCCGCGCAGCGGCGAGCCCGGGATCCATACACGCCGACCGGGGTTATGGATTCCGGACAGCCGACCTGCGATCGGCTTCCGGAATGACGCGCCTGGACTTTGGCCGCCATCCGTCTGAGTCGACCCGTTCGTATCACATCGCCGCGCCGGTCGCGCGGCTGCGTCCATGGTCGCGCGCAACCGGCACCGGCAGCCGGCCCATCAGGGCTTATTCCGCCGCCTCGGCCCGATCGGCGGGGCGCGGCGCGGGCGCATCCGGGCCGTCGTCGCCGCCCGGCGCGCCGGCCACCGGCGGATTGCGGTTCGGCGCCTCGGGAAGCCCCTCCTCCGCCTCGCCGGTCTGGGCGAGCTTTTCGCGCGCCTCCTCGGCCTCGCGCTGGCGATTCCACATCGAGGCGTAGAGGCCGCCGGCGGCGAGCAGCGCCGCGTGGGTGCCGCGCTCGACGATGCGGCCCTTGTCCAGCACGATGATCTCGTCGGCGGCCACGATGGTGGAGAGCCGATGCGCGATCACCAGCGTGGTGCGGTTCCTCGACACCTGCTGGAGCGCGTCCTGGATCTCCTTCTCGGTGTGGCTGTCGAGCGCCGAGGTCGCCTCGTCGAGCAGCAGGATCGGCGGGCCTTTCAGGATCGTGCGGGCGATGGCGACGCGCTGCTTCTCGCCGCCCGAGAGCTTGAGGCCGCGCTCGCCCACCTCGGTCTCGTAGCCCTTCGGCGCCATCCGGATGAAGCCGTCGATCTGGGCGAGCTTCGCCGCCTCCTCCACCTCGGCGTCGGTCGCCTCCCAGCGGCCGTAGCGGATGTTGTAGCGGATGGTGTCGTTGAACAGCACCGTGTCCTGCGGCACCATGCCGATCTTCTCGCGAAGCGACGCCTGGGTCACGGCGCGAACATCCTGGCCGTCGATCGTGATGCGGCCACCGGTGACGTCGTAGAAGCGATAGAGCAGCCGCGAGATGGTCGACTTCCCGGCCCCGGACGGGCCGACGATGGCGACCGTGCGGCCGGCCGGAACCTCGAAGGAGAGGCCCTGCAGGATCGGCCGGTCGGGATCGTAGGCGAAGCGCACGTCCTCGAACCGGATGGTCCCGGCCGGCACGGCGAGCGGCGCCGCGCCGGGCGCGTCGGCGATCTCGGTCTCCCGCTTCAGGATGCGGAACATCTGCTCGATGTCGATGATCGCCTGCTTGATCTCGCGATACACCATGCCCATGAAGTTGAGCGGCTGGTAGAGCTGGATCATCATGGCGTTGATCATGACGAAGTCGCCGATCGTGTGGGTGCCGTTCTTCACCCCGATCGCGCACATCGCCATCACGACCGTGAGGCCGATGGAGAAGATCGCCGCCTGCCCGGCGTTGAGCACGGCGAGCGACGTGTAGGCCTTGACGCTCGCGTCCTCGTAGCGGGCCATCGAGCGGTCGTAGCGCAGCGCCTCGCGCTGCTCGGCCGAGAAGTACTTCACGGTCTCGTAGTTGAGCAGCGAGTCGATCGCCTTGGTGTTGGCCTCGGTGTCGCTGTCGTTCATCCTGCGGCGGATGCCGATCCGCCACTCGGTCGCGACATAGGTGTAGGCCATGTACAGCACCACCGTGACCACGATGGTGACGACGTAGCGCCAGTCGAACTGCCAGAGCAGCACGCCGACGATCAGGCCGAACTCGACGATGGTCGGCACCAGCTGCAGGAGCACCATCCGCACGATGGTCTCGATGCCGTTGCGGCCGCGCTCGAGCACGCGGGTGAGCCCGCCGGTCTTGCGCTCCAGATGGAAGCGCAGCGACAGCTTGTGCATCTGCTCGAAGGTGAGGATCGCGAGGCGGCGCACCGCGTGCATGGCGACCTTGGCGAACACGCCGTCACGCGCCTGGGTCAGCACCGCCATCAGGATGCGGCTGCCGCCATAGGCGACCGTCAGGGCGACCGGCGCCGCCAGCACCCAGGCGAGCGTCGTCGCCGTGCCGGCCGGCGCGCCGGTCTCGGTCAGCGCATCGGTCGCCCACTTGAACGTGAACGGCATCAGGATGGTGGCGAGCTTGGCGCCGAGCAGCAGCACCAGCGCCCAGACCACCCGCGCCTTCAGGTCGGCCCGATCCGAGGGCCAGATATACGGCCACAGCGCCACGATGGTGGCGAACAGCCGGCCGCTGTCGGCGGCGTCGCGGGAGTCGGGCGCGGAATGTCTCATCGAGTCTCGGTTCGGTCGGCGAGCGGGCAAGGAGCCCGACGCTCGGATGGCACGTCGGCGGAGCGCACGGCCACGCCACGTCGCGACCGGCAGGAGGCGGCCGGGCGCCGCCGCATTCCATATAAGCGTTCCAGCCTGGAAGTGCAGCCGCTTCCGCCGGCGCCGGCCGGGCGCCGACGGGGACGGCCCGCTACCGCGCGACGATGCGACGGCGCGGCCGGGTCATGGCGCGGCCGTGCGACCGCACGGCGCGGCCGGTCCTGCGGCGCACCGCCGGAGGCTGCGGCCTTGACGCGCGCCGCCCGCGGGGCCAGATGCAAAGCATGAGCAAAATCCGAAGAATCTGCGTCTATTGCGGCTCGAGCCCGGGGTCCGACCCGGCCCATGTCGCGGCCGCCCGCCGGCTCGGCCGGCTGATGGCCGAGCACCGCATCGGCCTCGTCTACGGCGGCGGCTCGAACGGCCTGATGGGCGCGGTGGCCAATGCGGTGGTCGATCACGGCGGCGAGGTCGTCGGGGTCATCCCCGAGTTCCTGCGCACCAAGGAGAACCAGTTCGACCGCGCGACCGAGCTGGTCGTCACCCGCGACATGCACGAGCGCAAGCAGATCATGTTCGATCGGGCCGACGCCTTCGTGGCGCTGCCGGGCGGCATCGGCACGCTGGAGGAGCTGGTCGAGCAGCTCACCTGGGCGCAGCTCGGTCGCCACAAGAAGCCGATCCTGCTCGCCGACATCGGCGGCTTCTGGCAGCCGCTGGTCACCGTCCTGCAGACCATGCGGACGGCCGGCTTCATCCACAACGGCGGCCTGATGAACTACCGCGTGTGCGAGCGCGTCGACGACATCCTGCCGACGCTCGCCGCCGCCGTCGCCCCGGTCAGCGAGGCCGAGAAGGCCGGCGATCCGGCGACCGTCTCCCGCATGTGAGGGGCTCGGGCGAGCCGCCATTCCGCGGCCCGGATCGACTGGTCCGCGGGGTTCGGGAGTCGCCGGCGTTGGTCGCCCGCGATGGACCGGGCGTCTGCGTCCCGGGTTTCGTGCTCGGGCGCCGGGCTTCGCGCTCGGGCGCCGACGACAGAGCAGGTCTGCGAGGCCCCGCCGGTGAGGGCGATTGCACGTGAGGCGTCCGCATCACGGGCCGTGAGGCGTCCGCGACACGAGCCCGAGCGTCGGCCCGAATCGGCGAATCGGAACGCCGCGCCAAGCTCTCGACAGAAAGCCGCCTCGCCGAACGTCCAGCATCGCCCAGGTTGCATCACCGTGCTGCTACACAATGACTGCCGGCAGGTCGTAAATCCTGCCTAACGTCACGACAATCCACGTTATTTTTACTTCTTTTTCTACGCATTGCTACTTAAGATACGCGGACCTACGTAGGACACGCCATTAGTCAGAAGGTATTTTTCTGCTCGATCAACATCCGTTCTAGTAAGCGCACTAGTCTCGCGGCTGGTGCGGTGGGTTTGCTGTACACCTGCGGTCGAAGGTCGGTGTGATCGAAATCCGGCGCGGCGGGAGATCCCGATGAGTCGACGTGCGCTGCCGACGCGACGCTCCGGTCGCGACAAGACGGGTGCCTCCGACACCCCGCGCAAGACATCGAGCCGTGTGACGACAAAGCCGGACACTGAAACCGGGGCCGCGTCGGACGTGCCGGCGGCCGCGCGGCCGAAGCGCGTCAGCCGGCGCCCTGCCGCCACCGCGGATGCCCCTGCCCCGGCGGACACGAAGACCGGGCTCTACGTCGTCGGCATCGGCGCCTCGGCGGGCGGGCTCGAGGCGCTGCGCCCGTTCGTCGCCGCGCTGCCGCGCTCGTCCAACCTGTGCTTCGTGGTCGCCCAGCATCTGTCGCCGCAGCACCGCAGCATGATGGTCGAGCTGCTCGGCCGCGAGACCAAGATCCCGGTCGTCGCCATCGACAACGGCGTCACGGTGAAGCCGAACACCATCTACATCGCGCCGCCCAACAGCGACGTGTTCTACCGGAACGGCAAGCTCGTCCTGCGCGCGCCGCTCGAGGGCGTCGGGCCGAAGCCGTCGATCGACCACTTCTTCACCAGCCTGGCGGCCGGGCTCGGTCCGCGCGCCATCGCCATCGTCCTCTCCGGCACCGGCTCGGACGGCGCCAACGGCCTGCGCGCCGTCAAGGCGCACGGCGGCATCACGTTCGCCCAGGAGCCGACCTCGGCCAAGTACGAGAGCATGCCGCGGGCCGCCATCACGACCGGCGGCGCCGACCTGGTGCTGACGCCCAAGGAGATCGCCGGCAAGCTCGACGTGGTCGCGCAGGGCCACGACCTCCATCTCGGGCTCGCCGAGAAGGGCGACGGCGACGGCGGCGGCACGTTCCAGAACATCATCCGCTACATCCGCCACCACACCGGCATCGACTTCAGCAAGTACAAGGAGGCGACGCTGCGCCGACAGATCGCGCGGCGGATGTCGGCCCTGCAGGTCCGGACCCTCAAGGACTACGTCGCCTATATCGACCAGCACCGCGACGAGCTCGACACGCTCGCCAAGAACTTCCTGATCTCGGTGACGGCGTTCTTCCGCGACAAGGAGTCCTTCACGGCGCTCGGCAAGGTGCTCGACAAGATCCTGCGCGACAAGCGGCCCGGCGATCCGCTGCGGGTCTGGGTGCCGGGCTGCGCCACCGGCGAGGAGGCCTATTCGATCGCCCTCCTCCTCGCCAGCAAGTCGCCGGCCCGCATCGGCGCCCTCAAGGTGCAGATCTTCGGCACCGACATCGACGGCGCCGCGACCAGCCACGCCCGGCGCGGCGAATACGCGGAGAGCAGCGTCATCAATCTCGGCGCGGCCATGCGGCACAACCACTTCACCAACAACGGCCGGCTGTTCCGCGTCGACAAGGCGGTCCGCGACCTCGTGGTGTTCTCGCGCCACGACGTGGTGCAGGATCCCCCGTTCAAGAACATCGACCTGATCAGCTGCAGAAACCTCCTGATCTACTTCAAGCCGGCGCTGCAGGAGCATCTCTTCAAGATGTTCCACTACGCCTTGCGGCCGGGCGGGCACCTGTTCCTCGGCAAGTCGGAGTCGCTCGGCTCCTGCAAGGGTCTCTACGTCACGGTCGACGCCCGCCACAAGCTGTTCCGCCGCCGCGACGTGTCGATCCGGCCCTACTACGTGCCGCGCGTCGAGGGCGTGCTGCCGACGCCCGATGTCGGCCACCTGCCACGGCGCAACGTGGAGCCGCCCGAGCGGGATTTCGGCCGGATCGGCCGCGACATCATGGTGGAGCGCTACGGTCCGCCCGGCATCCTGATCTCGCACGACGGCGAGCCGCTGCACTTCTTCGGCGACGTCAGCCGCTTCGTGCGGATCGGCAGCGGCAGCGGCAAGGTCGACCTCAACCTGATGAACATCATCGAGCCGACGCTGCGCGGCGAGCTGCGTGTTCTCCTGCACCGCTGCCAGCGCGACCACGGCTCCCACCACGGCCAGTATCATCATATCCGCGAGGGCGAGCGCAGCGTCCGCCTCGCCGCCCATGCGCTCGACCGCCAGCACAACGACGAGCGCCTCTACTTGATCTGCTTCGAGGAGCGCGAGGCGGCGGCGCCGCGCGGCCCGCAGGTCGCGGCCGCGCATGCCGACGAGGCGACCTCCCAGCAGATCGCCGCGCTCGAGCAGGAGCTGAAGGCGACCAAGGAGAACCTGCAGACCGTCGTCGAGGAGCTCGAGACCTCCAACGAGGAGCTGCAGTCGACCAACGAGGAGCTGCAGGCCTCCAACGAGGAGCTGCAGGCCTCGAACGAGGAGCTGGAGACCGCCAACGAGGAGCTGCAGGCGACCAACGAGGAGCTGACCACGGTCAACGACGAGCTGTCGGTGAAGACCGGCGATCTCGCCGAGGCCAACGGCGAGCTGGAAGGCATCATGGCCAACTCGGCCGAGGGGATCGTGCTGGTCGACCCGACCTTCCACGTCGTGCGCAGCAACGAGCGCGCCGCCCGCATCCTGCGGCTCGGCAGCGATCTCGCCCGTCACCATCTGCTCGACGTGGCGACCGCCGCCGGTATGCCGTCCATCCGCAAGGCGATCGAGGCGGTGCTGAAGGCCGGCACGCCGCACACCGAGGAGATCCAGATCCAGGACCGGCTCTATCTGATGCAGCTCTCGCCGCATCGGGTCGAGCGGCGCATCCGTGGCGCCATCCTCACGCTCTCGGACGTCACCGAGCTGCGCACCGCTCAACGCACCGCCGAGGAGCAGGGCCGCCGCGCCAGCATCCTGATCGAGACGGCGACCGACGGCATCGTCATCGCCGACCATCGCGGCCTGGTGCATGTCTGCAACCCGGCCGCCTGCGCCTTGCTTGAGGTGAGCGAGGCCGGGATCCTCGGCCGGCCCGCCGGCGGGCTGTTCATCGCGGGTGACCGCGACGCCGAGCCGCTGGTCGCCCACCTGCTCGGCGTCGGCCGTGACGAGGCGGCGCGACGCTTCGAGATCGCCCTGTCGCGGCACGGCGTGGTGCGCCACTTCGACGTCGTGCTGAACGAGTTCACGCTCGGCGGCGACGTCTATCGGGCCGCCACGCTGCGCGAGATCACCGAGCTCCACGTGGCACGCGAGTCGCTCGCCCGCGCCAAGAAGACGGCCGAGCAGTCGAACCGCGCGAAGACCGACTTCCTCACCCGCATGAGCCACGAGCTGCGCACGCCGCTCAACGCCATCGTCGGCTTCTCGGACGCGATCCTGTCGGAGATCCACGGTCCGCTGCCGCACGAGCGCTACCTCTCCTACGTGAAGGACATCCACGTTTCCGGCGTGCATCTGCTCGGGCTGATCAACGACGTCTTCGACATCGCCAAGGTGGAGGCCGGCGTGCTGCGCCTCCACGAGATCCCGTCCGATCTCGTCAAGCTCGTCTCCGGCGCGGTCAGCTTCGTCGGCCCGATGGCCGCCAAGGCCGGCGTGCTCGTGGTGTTCGACTTCGCGGCGAGCGTCGTGTGCCTGCGCGCCGACGAGCTGCGGGTGCGGCAGGTGCTGCTCAACCTGCTCTCCAACGCGATCAAGTTCTCGCACCGCGCCGGCAAGATCCGCGTCTCGGTGCGCACCCTCGACGACGGCGGCGTCGCCGTCGAGGTCGCCGACCAGGGCATCGGGATCGCGCCGCAGACGATCGAGAAGATCGGCACCGAGACGGTGTCGACCGGCTTCGTGCGCGACGGCGCCATCGAGGGCAGCGGCCTCGGCCTGCCGGTCAGCATCGCGCTGATGAAGGCGATGGGCGGCACCCTGAGCATCACCAGCACGCCCGGCAAGGGCACCACGGTGACGATGCGGTTTCCGCCCGATCGGGTGCTGCCGCCGAGCAGCCTGTCGCCACCGGGCAGCCTGTCGGCGCCGGGCGGCCTGTCGCCGACGAACGGAAGCGCGCCGACGAACGGCGGCGACCCGCGCCGCGACGTCGATGCGGACGCCGGCGGCGACGGGGGGGCGAACGGAACCTCGGCCGCCGCGGGTCCGGCGCGCAACGGCCGCAACGGCCGCCGGACCGCCGCCCGGAGCTGAGGCCGCGATTTAGAGCGCTTTTCGGTCGTGATGAACCAGACCCTGTTTCCGCTCGTCCCCGCGGAGGCGGGGACCCAGGGGCCGCCCGACGTATAGGTCTGGATTCCCGCTTTCGCGGGAA
>NZ_JBEOMB010000111.1:0-33447 GCF_046000175.1 Rhodoplanes sp. SY1 | reverse complement strand
CGCGCAGCCGCTCGGCGGCGATCGCGGCCGACGGCGGCTCGGGCTCGGGGAACAGCGGTGCCCCGAGACCTGCCTCGGCGCTGGGCGACATCCCGGGCGCGGGCGAAAGCCCGGCCGGCCGGCCGCGC
The DNA here is from genome assembly GCF_046000175.1 of Rhodoplanes sp. SY1. NCBI lineage: Bacteria > Pseudomonadati > Pseudomonadota > Alphaproteobacteria > Hyphomicrobiales > Nitrobacteraceae > Rhodoplanes > Rhodoplanes sp. SY1. The sequence continues at coordinate 33,319 of NZ_JBEOMB010000111.1, read as the reverse complement.
GCGGGCGGCTCGGGCCGCTCGGCCCGTCCGAGAGGGGCTCCCGCGACGGCGCCGGCCGGCGCCCCGGCGGCGAGCGCGGTGCGAATGGCGATCAGCTCGCGCAGCACATAGGACAGGCCGATCAGCACGAGCCCGCCGGTCATCGCCGTGACGCCCGCCGCGATCGCCGTGTTGCCGGTGCCGAACTCGTTGTTGGGGATGCCGAAGGCGACGCCGCCGAGGCCGACCACCGTCAACACCGCGCCGACCGCCAACAGGACCAGGACCATCGCTTCACCCTCTACGCCCACACGGAAGCACGGCCATGCCGACAGCGCCATGCGGCGCCGTCCCACCGGACGCCCCCTCGGGGCGGTCTCGACTGCGGCCGGAACTGCCGGCCGGGCGCCGAAAACCCGTGTCCGGCTTTCGGCGAAGATACCCAGGCCTTTGACGGATCACAACCATTTTGGCGCGCACGGCGGTCCTGCGGGCGCCCCGCGAGTCCCGGGCCGACATTGTCGGCGGCATCATGGCACCAGGGCGAGGTTGCGCCGAGCGCGCCCGATCTCTACGTGAGAGGGGTCGGACGCCGTTCTCGGACCGTGAATGGTCACCCCCGATTACATCCGAACCCTCGAGGAGCAACGCGATGTCGTTTTCGCTGCCGGACCTGCCCTACGCCCACGACGCGCTCGCGCCGTACATGTCGCGCGAGACGCTCGAATATCATCACGACAAGCACCATCTGGCTTACGTGAACAACGGCAACAACCTGCTCAAGGGCACCGAGTGGGAAGGCAAGTCGCTCGAGGAGATCGTCAAAGGCTCGTTCGGCAAGAACGCCGGGCTCTTCAACAACGCCGGCCAGCACTACAACCACCTGCATTTCTGGAAGTGGATGAAGCCGGCGGGGGGCGGCGACAAGATTCCGGGCGCGCTGGAGAAGGCGATCGTCGCCGACCTCGGCTCGGTCGCCAAGATGAAGGAGGACTTCACCCAGGCCGGCGTCACCCAGTTCGGCTCGGGCTGGGCGTGGCTCGCCGTCAAGGACGGCAAGATCGTCGTCACCAAGACGCCGAACGGCGAGAGCCCGCTGGTGCACGGCGCCACCCCGATCCTCGGCTGCGACGTGTGGGAGCACTCCTACTACATCGACTACCGCAACCGGCGCCCCGACTACCTGAAGGCGTTCCTCGATAATCTGGTGAACTGGGAGTATGTGGCGGAGCTCTACGCCGCCGCTTCCAAGTGAACCGTCGGATGTGAGATGATGCGGTGGCGCCGGCCTCGCGGGCACGCGAGCGCCGGCGTCGACGCATCCGGACGGGGTCGAGGCGGGACGCTCTGCCGTCGTTTCGCCGCCTCCAGGGCCCAGAGCGGTTGCGACACTCGCGCCCACGCCTCGTCTCCCCTCGGCGGCGACGCCCGCCCACACCCGAGCCTCCGATGCATCCGCCGATGCCCGCCGCGATCTCCGACGCCCCCGCGCGCAGGACGGGGCCGCGCGGCCTGCATCCCGCCGATATTGCCGCCGTCGGCGTGCTGGTGATCGTCTGCGGCGTGGCGCTGGCGACCTTCCGCGACTTCGGCATGGGCTGGGACGACTACGCCCACGCCGAGTACGGCGGCCTCCTGCTGCGGCTCTACGACTCCGGCTTCACCGATCGCCGCGCCCTCTCCTTCGTCAATCTCTACGCGTATGGCGGCGGCTTCGACATGCTGGCCGCGCTCGTCGCCAAGGTGCTGCCGTTCGAGCTGTTCGAGACGCGCCGGCTGGTCGGCGCGATCATCGGCATCGCCGGGCTGGCGATGACCTGGCGGATCGCGCGCCGGCTCGGCGGTCCGATCGCCGGGTTCGTCGGCGTGACGCTGCTCGCCACCTGCCCGCTGTGGATCGGGCACATGTTCGTCAACCCGAAGGACGTGCCCTTCGCGGTGGCGATGCTGGCGGCGACGCTCGGCTTCGTGCGGGCCTTCTCGGAGTATCCGAAGCCCCATGTGCCGACCGTGGCGCTGCTCGGGCTCGGGCTCGGCCTCTCGTTCGGCTCCCGCGTCATGGGCGCCCTCGCCGCGGTGCCGACCGCCGCCGCCTTCCTGCTGATCATCGTCGCCGAGGCGCGCCGGCTGGGCGTCCGCGACGCCGCCCGGCGGGCCGGCGCGTTCCTGCTGCGGCTCATGCCGGCCGTGGTCGTCTCCTATGCGCTGATGGCGCTGATCTGGCCGTGGTCGGTGGTGTCGCCGCTCAATCCGGTGAAGGCGCTCGTCTACTTCTCGCACTTCTTCGAGAAGCCGTGGCGGGAGCTGTTCGAGGGCGAGCTCCTGTGGGTCGTCGACATGCCGCGGCGCTACGTGCCGGAGCTGTTCGCCCTGCAGACGCCGGAGCTGTTCTGGGCGCTCGCCATCGCCGGCGTCGTCGCCGCGCTCGCCGCGGCGGCGCATGGCGACCGCCCGCTCAACCGTCGCGCCAGCCTGGTCTTCCTCGCCGTGTCGACGGTCTTCCCGATCGCCTTCGCGGTGATCACGCGGCCGGCCATGTACAACGGCATCCGGCACTTCGTCTTCGTGCTGCCGCCCGCCGCCGTGCTCGGCGGCCTGGTCGGCGCGCTGCTGGTGAGCCGCGCCGCCGCGACCGAGGGACGCCGCACCGCCATCGCGGCCGCCGCGCTGGCCGTGATGCTCGTCCACCCGATCGTCACGATGATCCGCATCCATCCCTATCAGTACGCGTATTTCAACGCGCTCGCCGGCGGCCTCCAGGGCGCCGACGGCCGCTTCATGCGCGACTACTGGGGCCTGTCGATGAAGCAGGCCGCGCAGGCGCTGCGCGCGGAGCTGGCGAAGCGCGGCGAGCTGCCGACCGGCAAGACCAAGCGCCATGTCGCGATCTGCGGGCCGCAGCGCCCGGTGCGGGTCGAGCTCGGCAAGGCCTATCCCACCGACTGGCAGCCGCAGGGCGGCGAGTTCGCGATCTCGCTCAACGAGTTCTACTGCGCCAAGCTGGACGCCCCGGTGATCGCCGAGGTGGTGCGCGACGGCGTCGTCTTCGCCCGCGTCTACGACATCCGCGGCCGCAATCTCGAGACGCTGCTCACGCCGCTGCCGCCCTGAGCGCGGCAGCAGCGGGCGCGCGCTTGCACGACGAGCCACGAGTCTCGCAAGATGCGCCCGTCGCGAGGGGGAGCGCCATGCCGGTCTTCGTGTTCGACGCCTACGGCACGCTGTTCGACGTCCATGCGGCGATCGCCCGCCATCGCGACGCGGTCGGCCCCGACGCCGACCGGCTGTCGGAGCTGTGGCGGACCAAGCAGCTCGAATACACCTGGACGCTGACGCTCGCCGGTCGTTTCGTCGATTTCTGGACGCTGACCGAGCGGGCGCTCGACCACGCGCTGGCGCGCTGCCCGTCGGTCGACCCGACGCTGCGCTCCGCCCTTCTCGACGCCTATCGGGTGCTCGACGCCTATCCGGACGCCGTGGCCGCCCTCGCCGCCCTCAAGGAGGGCGGCAAGCGCACCGCCATCCTGTCGAACGGCACCTTCCGCATGCTGGCGAGCGCAGTCGAGGGGGCCGGCCTCGGACCGCATCTCGACGCCGTGCTGTCGGTCGAGTCGGTCGGCGTCTACAAGCCGCGCCCGGAGGTCTATCGCCTGGTCGTCGACACCTTCGCGGTGACGCCGACCGAGGTGGTGTTCGTCTCGTCCAACCGCTGGGACGTGATGGGCGCCGCGGCGTTCGGCTTCCGCCCCGTATGGATCAACCGTGCCGACCAGCCCGAGGAGTATCACGACCTCGCGCCGCGCTACCGACTGTCGAGCCTCGCCGACCTGCCGCGGCTCGCCGCCGGCGATCCGATGTGACGGACGGATCGCCTCACTTCAGCAGGAACGGCAGCAGGATCGGCACCAGGATGGCGGTCAGGAGGCCGTTGAGGCCGAGCGCGATGCCGGCGAAGGTGCCGGCCAGCGGATCGACCTGGAAGGCGCGCGCCGTGCCGATGCCGTGCGAGGCGAGCCCGGCCGCGAAGCCGCGCGCCGCGTAGTTCTTCAGGCCGAGCGCGTTCATCAGCGGCGTCACCACGATGGCGCCGACGATGCCGGTGATGATCACCATCACGGCGGCGAGCGCCGGGTCGGCGCCGATCGCCTCGGCCGTGCCCATGGCGATCGGGGTCGTCGCGCTCTTCGGCGCCAGCGCGCGGGCCGTCGAGGCATCGAGGCCGACCAGGCGGGCGAGCAGCACGGCCGAGGCGATCGCCGTCACCGAGCCGACGACCAGCGCGACGACCATCGGCACCAGCAGCCGGCGCACCTGCGGCAGGTAGCGCACCAGTGGCACGGCGAGCGCGACGGTCGCCGGCCCGAGCAGGAAATGGACGAACTGGGCGCCGGCGAAATAGGCCGGGAACGGCGTGCCGGTGACGACCAGCACGACGGCGACGAACAGCACCGCGATCAGCACCGGATTGGCGATCGGCCGGCGCCCGGCGGCGACGAAGATCGCGTCCGCCGCCACATAGGCGACCAGCGTGGTGGTGAGCCAGAGGAGCGGGCCGCCGGAGAGATAGACCCAGAGATCGACGAGGCTCATTGCTCCTCCTCCACGGCCTCGTTCGCCGGCTCGTGATGGACAGGGGCGAGCCCCATCAGGCGCGCCACGGCCGCGAACACCACGGCCGTGACGGCGAGCGTCACGACGGTGGACAGCACCAGCACGAGCAGGATGCGCAGGCCCTCGTCGCCGAGCCGACCGAGATGCTGGACGATGCCGACCCCGGCCGGCACGAACAGCAGCGACAGGTGCTTGAGAAGACCACCGGACACGTCGCCGACCTCGGCCGGCAGCGGCATGCGGGCGAGCATCAGCATGGCGAGCAGCACCATGCCGACCACCGGCCCCGGCACCGGAAGCCCGAAGGCGCGCACGAACGCCTCCCCGGCGAGCTGGCAGCCCAGCAGAATGGCGAACCCTTGCAGCATGGCACCTCGCGGCGTGTCTAGGCGGCGTGTCTCGACGGCGTGAACCGGTCGTTTCGAGGGGGCGCAATCTCGCCGCTCCGCCGCGACGAGACAAGCACGGACGGCGCGAGGCATTGCTGCCGTGCGGGAACAGGACGCAGGACTCCGGATCCGGCGATCAGCGAAACCGGCCGTCCCGGGTTGCAACCTCGCGCCACACCCCTACACTCGGTTTAGACCATGCGAGGTGGCCGATGAAGATCAAGGCAGTGGTGCACGAGGCCGAGGAGGGCGGCTACTGGGCCGAAGTCCCGGCCATCCCGGGCTGCGCGACGCAGGGAGAAACGCTCGACGACCTCATGCGGAATCTGCACGAGGCGATCGAAGGCTGCCTGTCGGTGGAGATCGGAACGGCGCTTTTCTGAGAACAAGCAATGCGGGCGGTCCGTGCCGGTCGGCTGAGAAATCCCCATCCCGGCGAGATTCTGCTCGTCGAGTTTCTGCAGCCCATGGGGCTGTCGCAGACGGCGCTGGCACGCGCCGTCGGGGTGCCGCCGCGCCGCATCAACGAAATCGTGCTCGGCAAGCGAGCCGTCACGGCCGACACGGATCTGCGGCTCGCGCGCTACTTCGGTCTCTCCGACGGGCTCTTCCTCGGCCTGCAGACCGACTTCGAGCTGATGCAGCGCCGCCGCGAGATCGGGCCGACGTTGAAGGCCATCAAGCCGCGGGCGGCGTGACGGGATCGACGCGACCTAGCCGACCCGTCGTCCCTTCAGCATCCCGACGACGCCCAGATCCTCGTCGAGATCCGGCCAGTGAATCCCCATGGACATGAGCTCGTAGTTGGCGCGTTCCCGTTCGCTCGCGGTCATCAACCGTGGATACCATTCGAGCGGCGTCGCGATCCTTCGCCCGTCCACGAGCGTGACGACGAGCTCGGTCGCCGTGAACGTGACGGCACAGGGCCGAAGGTCACCGACGTCGATCTCCAAAACACTCATGCCATGCCGCCATCAGCTCGTTTCGGTGTACCTTCAGGTGCCGCAGGATATCATTCAGCTCGTGCGGCGGGAACCCAGCGTTCACAGCGACCTTAAGATCGTGCAACCAGAGCTTGGCTTCCCTGTCTCCGGCCCGAACATGAATATGGGCCGGCTCGTCACCTTCGTTGGAGTAGAAGAAGGCCCGATAGGGACCCCAACGTAGGACGGTCGGCATGACGCCCTCGTCCTACCCCGCCAGCGCGTTCAGGATCCGCGCCCAGCTGCGGATGCCCTTGTGGAAGGAGCGCAGGTCGTACTTCTCGTTGGGCGAGTGGATGCGGTCGTCGTCGAGCGCGAAGCCGATCAGCAGCGTGTCCATGCCGACCAGCCGCTTGAAGTCGGCGACGACCGGGATCGAGCCGCCGGAGCCGATCATCAGCGCGTCGCGGCCCCACTCCTCGGTGAGGGCGTTTCGCGCGGCGGCAAGCTGAGACAGATCCCACGGCACCGCGACCGCCGGAGCGCCGCTGAGACCCGTGAAGGTCACGCTGCAGTCGGCCGGCAGCCGCTCGCGGACGAAGGCCCGGAACGCCTGGCGGATCGCGTCGGGATCCTGCCCGGCGACCAGGCGGAACGAGACCTTCGCGAAGGCCTTCGAGGGGATCACGGTCTTCGCGCCGGCGCCCGTGTAACCGCCCCAGATGCCGTTGACGTCGCAGGTCGGCCGGCAAAACAGCTGCTCGACGATCGTGCGGCCCCGCTCGCCGGCGGGCTCGGAGAGGCCGACCGGCTTCAGGAAGCTCTCCGGCGTGAGATCGAGGCCGCGCCAGACGGCGAGCACGTCGGCAGGCGGATCCGTGATGCCGTCGTAGAAGCCCGGGATGGTGATGCGGCCGTCGTCGTCGTGCACGCCGCCGAGGATCTTCGTCAAGACCCGGATCGGGTTGCGGGCCGCCCCGCCGTAGAGACCGGAGTGCAGATCACGGTTCGCCGCCGTGATCTCGATCTCCTCGTACACCATTCCGCGCAGCGCCGTGGTGATGGCGGGCGTCGCCGTGTCCCACATGCCGGTGTCGCAGACGAGCGCGAGGTCGGCCGCGATCGCGCCGCGGTTCTGCTCGATCCAGGTCGGCAGGTTCTTCGAGCCACACTCCTCCTCGCCCTCGACCAGCATCGTCACCGGGAGCGGCAGCTTGCCGGTGACGGCGACATAGGCGCGGCACGCCTCGACGAAGGTCATCACCTGGCCCTTGTCGTCGGACGACCCGCGGGCGACGATCACCTTGCGGCCGTCGTCGAGCGTTTTTATGCGCGGCTCGAAGGGAGGGCTCTCCCACAGGTCGAGCGGATCGACCGGCTGGACGTCGTAGTGGCCGTAGAACAGCACGCCACGCGCCGCGGAGTCGCCGCCGCGGCCGAGCACCACCGGATGGCCGGCCGTCTCGGACAGATCCGCCGCGATGCCGAGGCTGCGCAGGTCGGCGGCGAGGTGCGCCGCGGCGGCCCGGCAGTCGCCCGCATGGGCCGGATCGGTCGAGATCGACGGGATACGCAGAAAGGCGAACAGCCGTTCGAGGCTCTTGTCGAGGTCGGAGTCGATGCGGGCGAGAACCTGGTCGAGGACGGTCATGTCGAAAGCATCCCTGATCGAGAACGTGCTGGCTGGAGACGACGCGGCGTGATGCAGCCTCAGCCGCGGTCGGAGGAGCGCTGCGGGTTGCCGAACAGGCCGCGGGAGGCAGCCGTGCCGGTGTCGGTGCCGCCGTCGTCGACGAGACCGTAGGTTCGGCTGCGGCCGCGACCCGACTGGGCGTAGCTGCGGCGGGACGACGGAGACATGCCCATGCGCTTCAACGCCTCCTGGGTCGCCGTGCGGGCGACGACGGCGGCGACCGAGCGGCCGAACTGGCGCACCGCCGGATGCGACAGGAACGCCCCGATGCCGCCGAGAATGCGGCTGCCGAGGCCGGGCTGCTCGGCCGGCGCACCGCCGCCGGCACGCCCGCCGCGGCCGGAGCCGTCGCGCGGCGCGTCCTCGTCGCCGGCCGGCGCGGCATCGCCGTTCAGGAGATCGGTCAGCGGCCGGTGCGGCTTCGCCTTGTCGTAGCGGCCGCGCAGCGGGCTCGACGCCAGCAGCGCCTGGCGCTCCTGCGGGGTCAGCGGCCCGACGCGCGCCGCCGGCGGCCGGATCAGGGCGCGCTCGACCATCGAGGGCGTGCCGTTGCCCTCCAGGAACGACACCAGCGCCTCGCCCTTGCCGAGCTCGGTGATGACGGCCGCGGTGTCGAGCCTGGGGTTCGGCCGGAACGTCTCGGCCGCCGCCCGCACCGCCTTCTGGTCGCGCGGCGTGAAGGCCCGCAACGCGTGCTGCACCCGGTTGCCGAGCTGGGCCAGCACGGTATCGGGCACGTCGAGCGGGTTCTGGGTGACGAAATAGATGCCGACGCCCTTGGAGCGGATCAGCCGCACCACCTGCTCGATGCGGTCGAGCAGCGCCTTGGGCGCCTCGTTGAAGAGGAGATGCGCCTCGTCGAAGAAGAACACGAGCTTCGGCTTGTCGAGATCGCCGACCTCGGGCAGCCGCTCGAACAGCTCGGCGATCAGCCACAAGAGGAACGTCGCGTAGAGCCTGGGGCTCTGCATCAGCTTGTCGGCCGCCAGGATGTTGATGCGGCCGCGGCCCTGCTGGTCGACCGCCATGAAGTCCGAGAGGTCGAGCTCCGGCAGGCCGAAGAACTTCTCGCCGCCCTGGTTCTCGATGACCAGGAGCTGGCGCTGCACGGCCCCGATGGTGGCCGGCGCCACGTTGCCGTAGCGGTTGCCGATGTCCTTGGCGTTCTTGCCGAGGAAGGCCAAGAGCTCGCGCAGATTGGCGAGGTCGACCAGATCCTGGGCCTCGCCGTCGGCGGCCCCGTCCGCCTCGTCCATCACCTTGAAGGCGATGTTGATGACGCCCTCCTGGACGTCGTTGAGGTCGAGCATGCGGGCGAGCAGCAGCGGCCCGAGATCGTGGACGGTGGCGCGGATCGGATGGCCCTGCTCGCCGAACAGGTCCCAGAACACCACGGGAAACTGATCGGGCACGTAGTCGAAGCCCATCTGTTTCGCCCGCTCGACGAAGGCCGGCTTCGCCTCGCCCTTGGCGGCGACGCCGGAGAGATCGCCCTTGATGTCGGCGGCGAACACCGGCACGCCGGCGCGCGAGAAGCCCTCCGCCAGCACCTGCAGCGTGACGGTCTTGCCCGTGCCGGTCGCCCCCGTGATCAGCCCGTGCCGGTTGCCCAATGCCAGCGTGAGATATTCCGGTGCCTCGCCCTTGCCGACGAGGATCTTTCCGTCCTGATCCAGCGTGCCCATGGTCGCTCGCGATCGCCTCCGCCGCTCTCCGCCCGCCCGGCCTAGCCGCCAGCGAGCCGCTCCGATCGATACAGGCTTATACTGATTGCGCTTCGTCCGGGCGAGCCGGGCGGCATCGCGCCGCATCATCGGAAATGACGCATAGACGCGAGGCGTGGGCTTCGTTGCGGGATCGCAACACAGGCCTGCAACAAGGCCGTCGCAATCGTGGCGTGATTGTGTTTCGATCTCGGGATGTCAGAATAATGACCGAGTGCGTGACGGGGCGAGAGGGGGCCATCGTGTTCGTTGCCAGCCGAATCGCTGCGCGTTCCGGTGCGTCGTGCCAGGCGGGGGCACGGCCGGAGAGCGTGTCGAGAGGGTCGTCGTCGCGGCAGTGCGCAGCAAGGCGCGGGGCGACGCGATGAGATACTCGATCACCGAGCTCGACGGCATCGTGCCGGGGATCGCCGAGGCGCTGAAATCCGCCGGCATCCGCACCACAGCGAAGCTGCTCGAGGCGGCCAAGGATCCGAAGGGCCGCAAGCTGCTCGCCGAGCGCACCGGGCTCGCACCGCAATGCCTGCTGCGCATCGCCAACATGGCCGACAAGATGCGGATCAAGGGCGTCGGCGAGGACTATGCCGAGCTCTTGGAGGCCGCCGGCGTCGACACGGTGCGCGAGCTGAAGTACCGCAACCCCGCCAACCTGGCGAAGCGGATGGCCGAGGTGAACCGCCACCGCAAGCTGGTCCGCACCCTGCCGACCGAGAAGGCGGTGGAGCGCTGGATCGAGGCCGCCAAGGATCTCCCCGTCAAGATCAGCTACTAGGCGCGGCCCAGCGAGCCGTAGCCCGCATGGAGCGCAGCGGAATGCGGGAACGGCGGTTCCCGGATTGCGCTTCGCTTCATCCGGGCTACGAACCGAGCGCGTGGCGCACCTCTCCCCGCGCGCGGGGAGAGGGAAGAAAGCCCCGCCCCGCTTGACTCCGCCCCGCCGGCGCGCAAAGCCCTCGGCCATGACCGCGCCCCCCACCCTCGTGGCTCCCGATAGCCTCGCCGATCTCCTGCGCGCCGGCCGGCCGCTGGTGATGGGCGTGCTCAACGTGACGCCGGATTCCTTCTCGGACGGGGGGAGGTTCTTCGATCCCGCGACCGCGATCGCCCAGGCCGAGACGATGGTCGCGGCCGGCGCCGACATCGTCGACGTCGGGGCGGAGTCGACCCGCCCCTATGGCGGCGCCAAGCCCGTGACGGCCGAGGACGAGATCGCGAGGCTCGCGCCGGTGCTCCCGGCCGTCGTCGAGATGGGCGTGCCGGTGTCGATCGACACCATGAAGGCGGCGGTCGCCGACTGGGCGCTCGACCACGGTGTCGCGATCCTCAACGACGTGTGGGGCCTGCAGCGCGATCCCGAGATGGCGCCGCTCGCCGCGCGCCGCGGCGTGCCGATCGTCGTCATGCACAATCGTGACGCGGCCGACCCGACGATCGACATCGTCGCCGATGTCGAGGCGTTCTTCGCCCGCTCGCTCGCCATCGCGGCCGACGCCGGGCTGCCGGCCGAGCAGATCGTCCTCGATCCCGGCATCGGCTTCGGCAAGACGCCGGCGCAGAGCATCGCGACGCTCGCGGCGACGCGGCGCTTCCTCGGCTTCGGCCGGCCGCTGCTGGTCGGCGCCTCGCGAAAGCGTTTCATCGACAGCGTGTCGCCCGCGCCTCCCGACCAGCGGCTCGGCGGATCGATCGCCGCCCATCTGCTCGCCGTCCTCGACGGCGCCGCCATCGTGCGCGTGCACGACGTCGCCGAGACCGTCCAGGCGCTGAGAGTCGCCGCCGCCATCCGGACCATGACATGACCGCCGCGCACGACACCGTCTTCATCACCGGCCTCGCCGTTCACGCCTATCACGGCGTGATGGAGCACGAGCGCACGGTGGGCCAGACCTTCCATCTCGACCTGACACTGTCGGCGGACTTGTCCGAAGCATCGCGCACCGACAAGCACTCGACCACGGTCTCCTACGACCAGGTGGTCGAGTGCGCGACCCGCGCCTTCGCCGAGAAACGCTGCCGGCTGATCGAGGCGGCGGCCGCCGCCGTCGCCGACGCCGTGCTGGCGCAGTTCCCGCGCGTCGTCGACATCCGCATCACGGTGCACAAGCCGCACGCCCCGATCCCGGCGACCTTCACGGATGTCGGCGTGTCGATCCTGCGCAAGCGGAATGGCTGAGGCGGTCCTCTCGCTCGGCGGCAATGTCGGCGACGTCCGCGCGACTCTTTTTCGCGCGCTGGAGATGCTGTGCGAGGACGGCGCCGTGACGCTCGTCGTGCGCTCTTCTGATTACGCGACGCCGCCGTGGGGCGACACTGACCAGCCGGCCTTCGTCAATCTCTGCGCCAGAGTCGCGACGACGCTCGCGCCGCACGATCTCTTGCGCCGCGCCCGCGCGGTCGAGACGGCGCTCGGCCGCGACCGCGCGCGAGAACGGCGCTGGGGACCGCGCACCGTCGACATCGACATCGTCACGTATCGTGCCGCCGACGAGGGCGAGGCCCCGCGCGAGGTGACGCTCGACACGCCGGATCTCGCACTGCCGCATCCGCGTGCCGCGGAGCGCGCCTTCGTGCTGGTCCCGCTCGCCGAGATCGCGCCGGATTCTCTACTCGGCGGCGTCGCGGTGCGGGATTTGATCGCGCGGCTCGACACCAGCGACATCACCAGACTGTCGAGCAAATAACGTCCCATCCGTAGATCGCCGGAGGCGATCACGGCCCAGGATGCCGGTCCCCGCGGTCAGATACGGACCTATACTTACGCACTGCCGCGAAGGACCCGGATCCGACGGTGGTCCAGCCATGCAGGCGCCATCGATTCCTTGGCGAAACGCATCGATCGTGGCATCTTCCGCGCCATGACCCAGACCGCCGAAGACCTCACGCTCGCCGGCGAGTTTCCGCCGGCCACCCGCGAGCAGTGGCTCGCGCTCGTCGAGGGCACGCTGAAAGGCGCGCCCTTCGAGAAACGGCTCGTCTCCAAGACCTATGACGGGCTGCGCATCGAGCCGCTCTATGCCGGCGACCACGCCGCCCATCCGGTGGCGGCGCGCGCGAGCGGCGCCCCCTGGCAGGTGATGCAGCGGGTCGATCATCCCGATCCGAAGGCGGCGAACGCCGAGGCGCTGCACGACCTCGAGAACGGCGCGACCGGTTTGACGCTGGTGTTCGCCGGAAGCCTCGGCGCCCGCGGCTGGGGCATCGCCGGCGACGCCGACACGCTCGCGAAAGTTCTCGACGAGATCCGGCTCGATGCCATCGCGCTCGAGCTGCAGCTGTCGCCGCAGGCGCGCGAGGCGCCGCAGCGCCTCGCCGATCTGGTGGCGGCGCGTGGCCTGTCGCCGGCGGCGCTCGACATCCGCTTCGGCATCGATCCGATCGGCGCCATGGCGGCCTTCGGCAAGGCGCGCATCGCCTGGCCCGACATGACGAAGGAGTTCGTCGTGCGGGTGCGCGATCTCGCGGCGCGCGGCTTCAAGGGTCCGTTCGCGGTGGCCGACGGCCGCGTCGTCCACGACGCCGGCGGCTCGGAGGCGCAGGAGCTCGCCTATATGCTCGCGGTCGGGCTCGCCTATGTGCGGGCCCTCGAGGCCGACGGCATCCCGCTCGACGCGGCCCGCAAGACGGTGTTCTTCCGCATCGCCGCCGACGCCGACCAATTTCTCACGATCGCGAAAATTCGCGCCCTGCGGAAGCTGTGGGCGCGCGTGGAGACGGCGTGCGGGCTCGGCGCGTCGCACATCGTCGTCTCGGCCGAGACGGCGTGGCGGATGATGACCAAGCGCGATCCCGCCGTGAACATGCTGCGCGAGACCGTCGCGGTGTTCTCCGCCGGCGTCGGCGGCGCCGACGCGCTGACCGTGCTGCCGTGGACGGCGCCGCTCGGCCTGCCGGACCGCGCGGCGCGCCGCATCGCCCGCAACACGCAGCTGATCCTGCTGGAGGAGTCGTATCTCTCCAAGGTCGCCGATCCGGCGGCCGGGGCCGGCGGCATCGAGACCCTGACGCACGAGCTGTGCGCGACCGCCTGGGCGCTGTTCCAGGAGATCGAGGGCGCCGGCGGCATCTGGCCGGCGCTGACCGGCGGCCTCCTGCAGAAGAAGGTCGCGGGTGTTCGCGCCGCGCGTGAAAAGGCCGCCGCTGGACGGCGCGACCCGATCACCGGCGTCAGCGAGTTCCCGAACATCGCGGAAGGCGCTCCGGCCGTGCTCGACGTCGCTCCGCCCGCCGTGGCGGCGCTGCCGGCCGGCGTGAGCTTCGCGCCGCTCGCGGCGATGCGCATCGCCGAGGCGTTCGAGGCCCTGCGCGACGCCTCCGATGCGGCGCTGGCCAAGACCGGCTCGCGCCCGAAGGTGTTCCTGGCCAATCTCGGCAAGCTCGCCGGCTTCACGGCGCGCGCCACCTTCACCAAGAACTTCTTCGAGGCAGGCGGCATCCAGGCGGTGACCAACGACGGCTTCTTCGCCGACGGCAAGACGGACCTCGCCGCCCTCGCCGCCGCCTACAAGGCGTCGGGTGCGCAGCTCGCCTGCCTGTGCTCGTCGGACGACGGCTACGCGGCCGAGGCGGTCGAGGCCGCCAAGGCGCTGACCGCGGCGGGCTGCCCGCACATCTACCTCGCCGGCCGCCCCGGCGAGCGCGAGGCGGAGTTCAAGGCCGCCGGCATCGGCCACGCGATCTTCATGGGCTGCGACGTGCTCGCCACGCTCAAGGAGGCGCAGACGCTCGCCGGGACCACGGCGGCCTGAGACGAGGTGGACGGCACGCCGTGCGGAGCAAGTCTCCGCACGGGCGTGCCGAACGCCGTGACGGGGTCTTCGACCGAACGACGCGACCGTAGAGACGCGACGGAACGACGCGACAGAACGACCCTCGCCCGCGACACGGGCGGGCATACTCTGATGAGGACATGGCGGCCGGCGGGTCGCATCTCGCACGAGGCTCGAACATGACGAGGATTCCGGATTTCGCCACGGTCGCGTTCGCCGACACCGCCGATCCGCCCGCTCCGGCCGGAACCGGAGCGAGCCCTTGGGTGACGCCGGAAGGCATCGCCGTGAAGCCGGCCTACGGCGCCGGCGATCTCGCCGGGCTCGACTTCCTGGACACCTATCCGGGCGCCCCGCCGTTCCTGCGCGGCCCCTACCCGGCCATGTACGTGACGCAGCCGTGGACGGTGCGCCAGTACGCCGGCTTCTCGACCGCCGAGGATTCGAACGCCTTCTACCGCCGCAACCTCGCGGCCGGCCAGAAGGGCCTCTCGGTCGCCTTCGACCTCGCGACGCACCGCGGCTACGACTCGGATCATCCGCGCGTGTCGGGCGACGTCGGCATGGCCGGCGTGGCGATCGATTCCATCTACGACATGCGCACGCTGTTCTCCGGCATCCCGCTCGACCAGATGAGCGTGTCGATGACCATGAACGGCGCCGTGCTGCCGATCATGGCGCTCTACATCGTCGCCGCCGAGGAGCAGGGCGTGCCGCCGCAAAAGCTCGCCGGCACGATTCAGAACGACATCCTCAAAGAGTTCATGGTGCGGAACACCTACATCTATCCGCCCCTGCCCTCGATGCGGATCATCTCCGACATCTTCTCGTTCACCTCGCAGAACATGCCGAAGTTCAACTCGATCTCGATCTCCGGCTATCACATGCAGGAGGCGGGCGCGACGCAGGACCTCGAGCTCGCCTACACGCTGGCCGACGGCGTCGAGTATGTGCGGGCCGGCATCGCGGCCGGGCTGACGATCGACAAGTTCGCCCCGCGCCTGTCGTTCTTCTGGGCGATCGGCATGAACTTCTTCATGGAGGTGGCGAAGCTGCGCGCCGCGCGCCTCCTGTGGGCGAAGCTGATCAAGCCGTTCGACCCGAAGGATCCGCGCTCGCTCAGCTTGCGCACCCACTCGCAGACCTCGGGCTGGTCGCTCACCGCGCAGGACGTCTACAACAACGTGGTGCGCACCGCGATCGAGGCGATGGCGGCGACGCAGGGGCACACCCAGTCGCTGCACACCAACGCGCTCGACGAGGCCCTCGCCCTGCCGACCGACTTCTCCGCGCGCATCGCCCGCAACACCCAGCTGTTCCTGCAGCAGGAGAGCGGCACCTGCCGGATCGCCGATCCGTGGGGCGGCTCGTTCTATGTCGAGCGGCTCACCTACGAGCTCGCCAAGACCGCCTGGGGCCACATCCAGGAGATCGAGGAGCTCGGCGGCATGGCCAAGGCCATCGAGGCCGGCATCCCGAAGCTGCGCATCGAGGAGGCCTCCGCCAAGACGCAGGCCCGCATCGACTCCGGCGTGCAGTCGGTGATCGGCGTCAACAAGTACAAGCCGGAGAACGAGGCGGCGATCGACGTCCTCAAGGTCGACAACTCGGCCGTCCGCACCATGCAGATCGAGAAGCTCGAGCGGCTGCGCAAGGAGCGCGACCCGAAGGCCGTGGAAGCCGCGCTCGACGCGCTGACTCACGCCGCCGCCGACCCGGCCAAGGGCAATCTGCTGGCGCTCGCCATCGACGCCGCGCGGAAGAAGGCGACGGTCGGCGAGATCTCGCTGGCCCTGGAGAAGGTGTTCGGGCGGCATCGCGCCGAGATCCGGGCGATCTCGGGCGTCTACAAGCGGGAGGCCGGCGCGATGTCGCAAGGGATCGATCGGGTGCAGAAGCTGGTCGCCCAGTTCGAGCGCGACGAGGGCCGGCGGCCCCGCATCCTGGTGGCGAAGGTCGGCCAGGATGGCCACGACCGCGGCCAGAAGGTGATCGCCTCGGCCTTCGCGGATCTCGGCTTCGACGTCGACATCGGCCCCTTGTTCGCGACGCCCGGCGAGGCGGCCCGCCAGGCCGTGGAGAACGACGTCCACATCGTCGGCGTCTCGTCACTCGCCGCCGGCCATCTGACGCTGGTGCCGGAGCTGAAGGCGGCGCTCGCGGCGGAGGGCCGGCCCGACATCATGATCGTGGTCGGCGGCGTCATCCCGCCGCAGGACTGGGATGCCCTGAAGGCGTCGGGCGCCGAGGCCATCTTCCCCCCCGGCACCGTGATCGCCGATGCGGCCATCGAGCTGGTCAAGAAGCTCAACCAGCGCCTCGGCCACGCCCGCGAAGCGGCGGAGTAGCGTTTCTCCGGTCATCCCGGGGCGCGGATGAAGCCCGTGCGCCCGGGATGATGCTCGTTCTGCCAGCGCCCCCGAAATCTCGAGCCGTCATCCCGAGGTGCCCGGCGAAGCCGGGCCTCGAAGGATGCGGCCCCGGCACGGGCCGTCGCCCTTCGAGGCTCGGGCGTTGCCCGAGCGCCTCAGGGTGACGGGAAGAGGCGTCAGGCGCAGGTTGCTGAACCCGCCTCTCGTCTCGCGAGACCAACCTGTGGCGTCCAGCCCGGTCGAAGGGCTGGCCGGCTCGTTCACAGGTGCCCCCGCATGACCTCGCGCTCCGCCTCCTCGCGCTCCGTGTCCTCGCGCCCGATGCCGTCGCGCTTCGCCCGGCCCGTCTCGGAGCGCCGCGGGCGCCGGCTCGCCCGCGAGCTGAAGGCCCTCTACGTCATGCGGGACCACATGCGCACCCGCGACATCGTGTGGGCCGTGCTGGCCATCCCGCTGCTCGCGCTCGTGTGCCTCCTGGTCGGCGCGAAGCTGCACTGGCTGACCGACCACCCGCTGATCGGGATCGGCGGCGCGCTCGCCGCCGGTGCGATCATCTTCGCGATCGGCCGGCGCTGGCTCGTGCTGGCCGCCCTGATCGTGGGCGGGCTCCTGCTGATCCTGCTGGAGGACATGCCCGACATCGGCGACCTCGGCTCCGGCGGCGAGGATCGCAAGGAGGCGCGGCGGCGCAAGCTCGAGCGCGCCATTGCCAAGCGCGAGGCCTTGCTGCAGACGAACGGCACCCTGACGCTCTGATCCGGACCCCGCGATGCACCTCCCCCGCACTGCCGCCGCAGCCGCCGCCGCGCTGCTGATCGCGCTCGCACCCGCCGCCGCCGACACGGTGATGTCGGCCAAGACCAAGTATCTCGACCTGAAGGTCGAGGTCGACGGCGCGCTCAAGAGCACGCCCGGCCTGTTCGAGAACCTCGCCGCCGAAGGCAAGACATGGGGCGCGGCGAACCGCCGCGACGCCGACAAGGCATGGAAGCAGGATCCGTCCGACTTCTCCGACGGGCGGAGCTGGGGCTTCGAGCGCGAGTATTCGCTGTTCTCGACCACCGGCCGCTATGTCGGCGTGCTGCGCCGCGACTACGCGTTCACGGGCGGCGCCCATCCGAACACCGTCGTCGACACCATCCTGTGGGACTCGCAGGCCAAGAAGCAGGTGAGCATCCGGCCGTTCTTCACCGAGACGGCCGACGGCGGCCCGACCATGCGGGCTCTGGCGAAACTCATCCGCGACGCGGTGGCGAAGGAGAAGAAGGCGCGCGACGTCGAGGTCGCCGCCGATCCGGCCAAGGACGAGTGGCTGAAGGAGATCACCCCGTCGCTCCTCAAGCTCGGGCCGCTGGTGCTGGCGCCGTCGAACGAGCCCGGCAAGAGCGGCGGGCTGTCGGTGCATTTCTCGCCCTACGCGGTCGGCCCTTATGCCGAGGGGCTCTACACGGTGGTGGTCCCGTGGCGCGCCTTCGCCCAGTATCTCTCGCCCGAGGGCCGCGCCGTGTTCGGCGGCGAGCCGCCACCGCCGAAGAAGGAGGATTGAGGGCGGCTCACCCCATGTCGGCGATACGGAACGTGAAGCCCGGGATGGCGACGCAGGCGAGCGTCGTCTCGGCCGGATGCGTCACGACCGAGGACCAGCCGTCGCCCACCGGCTCCTTGTGCACGATCGTCAGCCGCTCGGTCGCGTCGATCACCCAGTATTCACGAATGCCGTGACGGGCATAGAGCCGCGCCTTGACCTTACGGTCGTAGGCCGTGCTGGTGACGGCGACCTCGATCAGCAACAGCACGTCCTCCGCACGCGGCTGGGCGAAGCTCTTCGGGTCGGCGTCGTAGACGGACTGCGAGATCACGCACAGATCCGGCTCGACGAGAATATCGCGGGCGAGCTGTACCGTGGCCTCGATCCCGACATAGAGCCCCGGTGCGACGGCCCGCGCCAATGCGAGAGTGAGCGCGTTCTTGACCCGGTCGTGCGCGACGCTCTTCGCCTGCATCGGGACGATCTCCCCCTCGATCAGCTCGAACTTTTCCTCCTCGCCGATCAGGCCGACGTCGATCATGCGGCGGATGTCGTCCACCGTGAAGGCGCGGCGGGGGAAACCTTCGGCACCACGGGTGACGGCGACGGTCGTGGTAGCGACGCTCATGGGCGAGCCCTCGTTCGAGGATCTCAATATAGGCCGGCCGGTGCGCCGCGGCGAGCCGACGGCGCCGGCATCAATGCGCCGTGCTGCGCGGACGGCGGCGCTCCAGGAGCTCGCGGAACCACGGCTCGCCGCGCACCGCGGCGAGATCCTCGTCGGCGGCGACATGCTCGGCCGGCGGCAGCGTGGCGGCGCGCTCGGCCGCCTCCAGAGCGTCGCGGCAGTCCTCGGCGCGGCCACGCAGCGCCGCGATGCAGGCGAACGTGTAGGTCTCGTCCGGCACCAGGGCGAGGGCGGCGCGACAGGCCTGCTCGGCGCGGTCGAGCACGGCGTCGGCCGCGTCGAGATCGTCGGCGCGATGCGCGAGCCCGATCAGCGCGGCCACCCGATCGCACATCACGTCGTAGCGACGCGGATGGACGCGCAGCGCCTGCGCGAACACGGCGTCGGCGAGGCCGTGGAGGCGCTCGGCCTCGTCCGGATCGTCGCAGGCCGCCGCCCGGGCGACGAGATCGCCGGCCCAGACGGCGAGCGCGTCGCTGCGGTCCGGCTGCCGGTGCGCGGCCTCGGCGAAGCGGTCGTCGGCGAGATCGAACAGCCGCTCGGCCTCGGCCGGCGTCTCGGTCCGGCGCGCCAGGGCCGCGCTCACGGTCGCCCAGGCCAGCATCGCCTCGGCCGACGGCGGGCCGAGCGTGGTGGCGACCGCCAGCTTGACGTCGGCCTCGTCGAGGAGGCGGCGCGCCGCCGCCGGATCAGCGATCCGGGCGGCGCGCTCGGCGAGCGTCCGCGCCGCGTCGACCAGCGCCGGCGCGAGGTCGCCGGCGGCTCGCGGCACCCCGGCGGAGGCCTCGTCGGCGCCGCGCCCGGCGGCCGCCCTACGCTCCGTCATCGGGTGTGATTCCGGGATTTCCGGCGGTGTCGCCGTGACGTCGACGGGGGCCGCCGGCGTGGCGTCAGGCACGGGCATGTCGTGGTGTGTCGCCACGGCCGCCGATGGTTCGGGCACGGCCAAAGCCGAAACCGGCGCTGCCGCGGGGGCGGTTCCTGCTGCTGGTGCGGAGGCCTCCGGCACGCCACTCGCGTGCCGGCGCGGCGGTCCGATCGTCGGCGCCTCGGCGGGACGGCGCGCCCGCGCGATCGGGCTGTCGCCCCAGCTGCGCGGATCGCCGGCCCGCACCTCGCGGCCGGCGCGGCGGCGGACCGGATGCGGCTCGTCGCGCGTCTCGGACGGCTCCGCCGACCGCCGGTCCGCGACGGACCGATCGGCGGCATCCGCCCATCCGGAACGATCGTCCATCGTCGCGCCTCGTCGGCTGCACCCGCCGCCGCGATGCGAACGCGGCGGTACGACATGACCTCGCCACGAACGCTAGCATCGACGCGGGGCGACGGACAACGCGCGGCGGCGCGACGGGTCGCCGGCCCGATCAACAAACGGAGAGTCCATCGTGACGACGGCTCCCCTCACCGGTGGCGAGGAGAGCCGCGATCATACCGACGAGCTAAAGCGCCTAGCGCGCATCCACCACGGCGCGATGATCGACGATCTCGCGGGCGTGGCGGACCACCGTGTCGGCGACGATGGCGTGGCCCTCGGCGGTCGGATGGAAGGCGCCGGAATAGAGCGCCGCATAGGCCGGCTGGAGGACGTCGAACGGCGAGATGCCCTCGGCATGCGTGTTGGCGGTGAGGAAGGCGTCGTTGGGGCTGTGGATCAGCCGCCAGCGCTTGCCGTAGGGGAGCGCCGCCGCCGGCGAGTAGGGCTTGAAGTCGTCGATCGACAACGCGAGGCGCGGCATCGCCATGTTGACCTGATCGACCAGCGCGCGTTGCGGATCGCGGGCGCAGACGCCGCGCCTGGCGAACAGATTCGTGTGCTCGGTGACGAAGCGGAAGCCGGTGCCGGCACCGGTGGCGAGCCGCGGGCAGCCGGGCCGCTTGCGCGCGTCGGCGATGCACTCCTGGCGGGCGCGCAGCTCGCGGGTGAAGTCGGAGACCTGCTGGACGCGCGCCGTGCTGAACTGCAGCTTCGGATGCACGTCGAGGCCGAGCGTCGGCTGGGTGCCGCAGACCCGGCCGGTCTCGTCGTACTCCACCGGCTCGTAGGCGTTGTGCAGCACGGTCGAGGGATCGACGCCGAAGCCGTCCGTCAGCGCGTCCTTGAGCGCCTTCATGCGGCGGTCGAGCACGTCCAGATAGACGCGGGCGACCGACGGCTCGAAGCGCAGCGTGTGGCTCACCAGCCCGGCGATCGGCGCGAGATCGGCGGCGCTCTCGGTGATGCCGTAGGCAACCAGCGCGCCGAAGCCGACGTCGTTGCCGCCGATCGAGAGCAGCACCAGGTCGATCGGCCGCTTGCGGCTCTCCGGCGGGCACCAGAACTTGGTGAAGGCCTGCGACTGGACCGAGGTGGAGCCCGAGCGGTAGACGGGCAGCGTGTAGGTGACGTCGCGCGAGCGCGGCGCGCCCGGCCGGCAGATCAGCTCGGTGAGCTGGTCGAGCTGCGGCACGACACTCTTCTGGGCGTTGGGGCCGGTGGTCTGCTCGCGCGGCTCGCGCGGGCCGAACAGGCCCTCGACCGTGTCGGAGCCCGAGCAGGCGAGGCTGACGAAGCTGACGGCGCGGTGGCGGTCCTCCAGGGCGAGCTGGATGCCGACCCGGAACGGGTAGCCGTACTGCGAGCGGTGGCAGTCGGCCGACAGCCACTGGGCGCGGCGCCTGTCGAAGGCGGCCTGGAACTCCGGCGAGGTCGGCCGGAATACCAGTCCCTTCTCCTCGTCCTCCATGAGGCGCTTGGGCAGCGACTTCGGGTTCACCCCGTCGGGCGCCGAGGCGACACTGTAGGTCGGCATCCGCATCGAGCGGGTGGCAACGTCGTCGCGGGTGTTGACCGGGTCGTAGACCATCTCGCGCCCGGCGCTGAACACCACGGGGCGGTCCGGATTGCTCTCGCCCGAGGCGAAGCTGTCGCCCATCGCGACGACCAGCACGTCCTCGACGATCACGTTGGCGTCGGTGAGCTCGCGGCCGTCCGGCAGCGTGACGGAAACCACGGCGCCCGAGGCCGCCCGGCTGGTCGAGTACGGCACCCGCTTGATGACGAATGGCTTGGCGCAGGCCTGCCGCACCGTCTCGCCGGCGCCGCCGCGGCGCGGCTTCCAGGTCCAGGTGCAGTCGCCGGCGACCGGCGCGGCGCCGGTTGCGGCTCCGGCGGCCGGCTGGAGCTGCGCGGGCGCGATCCGCACCACCACCGTGTGGGCGTCCGGCAGGATGGTGTCCTCCTTGGCCTTGCCCCAGGAGTACTGCCGCTCGCAGACGGTCGGATAGCGCCGCGGCCGCGCGTCGCGGTCGTAGCAGGTCATGTCGAGCGTCTGAGCGGCCCAGCCGAGGCGGCTCTTCTCGTAGTTGCGGCCGGCCGTGGCGGCGCAGGACATCGGGGTGGAGGGATCGCGGCAGTCGGGATCGTTGAGCTTGCGCTCGGTGCGCCAGACGATGTTGCCGGGGATCGGGTCGGCCGGATTGCCGCGCACGCCTTTGTAGGCTCGCTCGTGCAGGTCGAAGGCGGCGGTCCGCTTGAAGAACCGGAACGGGCTCTCGACCTCCCAGATCAGGTCGGCGGCCTGCGCGGCACCGACCGGCGCCGTCATCGCGACGCCGACCGCGACCACCGACAGGGCGACGATCGACGTCGGCCGC
This sequence comes from Rhodoplanes sp. SY1, assembly GCF_046000175.1. Classification (NCBI taxonomy): domain Bacteria; kingdom Pseudomonadati; phylum Pseudomonadota; class Alphaproteobacteria; order Hyphomicrobiales; family Nitrobacteraceae; genus Rhodoplanes; species Rhodoplanes sp. SY1. The sequence continues at coordinate 11,013 of NZ_JBEOMB010000111.1, read as the reverse complement.
GTCAGCTTCTTGGAGCGCATCAAGGCTTTGGAGCGCATGAGTGTCCCCCCTCCGGCGCCAGTTTCTCCAATGATATCGGTTTGGTCGCCACGTGGGAGAGGAAAGTTCAATCGTCGTTAACCACGCCTTTAAACCATTGATTAACCATCAGCTTCCCCGCGGCATGACGGGCCTTCGGGCAGCCCTGCCGCGTCGGCGGGCAGCCGAGTTATGCCCCATTATTGCGAAGTGCGAAACAGGGGGCCGGATCGCCACCGCCGCACGCGCATGGCGCGGTCGAGCCGGCGGGCGTTCCTCCCCGGGCCGTCCTGCTCTACACACAGGGGAGAGAGCGAGAGGAATCCCATGAGTCCGCGCCCTGCCCTCGTCCCGTCGGTGTCCGACATCGACCGTCTCGTCGCCGGAGTGCGGGCGGGCGAGCGCGCCCTGCTGGCGCGCGCCATCACGCTCGCCGAATCGAAACGCGCCGACCATCAGCAGGCCGCCCGCACGCTGGTGCAGGAGCTCCTGCCGGCGACCGGCCAGGCGATGCGGGTCGGCATCACCGGGGCGCCCGGGGTCGGCAAGTCGACCACCATCGACGCGCTCGGCAGCCACCTCACCGGGCTCGGCCACCGGGTCGCCGTGCTGGCGGTCGATCCCTCCTCGGCTCGCACCGGCGGCTCGATTCTCGGCGACAAGACCCGGATGGCGCAGCTCTCCGCCGATCCGAACGCCTTCATTCGCCCGTCCCCCTCGGCCGGCACGCTCGGCGGCGTCGCGGCGAAGACGCGCGAGACCATGCTGATCTGCGAGGCGGCCGGCTACGACGTGATCCTGGTCGAGACCGTCGGCATCGGCCAGTCGGAGACCGCGGTCGCCGACATGACGGACATGTTCCTGGCCCTGATGCTGCCGGGCGCCGGCGACGAGCTGCAGGGCATCAAGAAGGGCTTGGTCGAGCTCGCCGACATGATCGCGGTCAACAAGGCCGACGGCGACAACCTCGCCCGCGCCCGCGCCGCGGCCGCGGAGTACCGAGCGGCCCTGCACATCCTGTCGCCGCGCTCGCCGAACTGGCAGGTGCCGGTCGTCACCTACTCGGCCTACACAGGCGACGGCCTCGCAGCGCTGTGGACCAAGGTGGTCGAGCACCGCGACACCATGACCAAGACCGGCGAGCTCGCCGCGCGACGGCGCGACCAGCAGGTCAAATGGATGTGGTCGATGGTCGAGGACCGCGTGCACGGCCGCATCGCCTCCGACCCGACGCTGACCGCGAAGCTGCCCGAGATCGAGGCCGAGGTCGCCGACGGCCGCCTGTCTCCGGCCGTCGCCGTGGACCAGATTTTCGCCGCGCTGAAGTGGTGAGGACGACGGCGAAGGACAGAATCACAGGCAGGTCCCGACCTCACCCGGGCCACCGGCCTGCTCCCTCTCCCGGCGGGGAGAGGGCTGGGGTGAGGGGGTGCCGACGCCGATTGGATCCTCTATAGGGCGGCCCCCCTCACCCGGGCTTCGCGCCTTCGGCGCGAACCCCGACCTCTCCCCGCTGGGGAGAGGTGAAGCAGAGCGGCGCATCCTGCGTCTCCATCCCGGATTGTGAATCACGGAGCATGACCACCCTCCTGATCACCGGCTTCGGCCGCTTTCCCGGAGCGCCGTCGAACCCCACCGCGGCGATCGTGCGGGATCTGATCAGACGGCGGCGGCCGGCGCTCGCCGGGCATCGTCTCGTCGGCCATGTGTTCGAGACGCGGTGGGATGCGGTCGATCACGATCTGCCGATGCTGCTCGGCCGAGAGCGCCCCGAGGTCGTGGTGCTGCTCGGCGTCGCGACGCGGGCCGACCGGGTGCGGCTCGAGCTTTTCGCACGCAACCGCCGGACCATTCTTTTCCCGGACGCCGGCGGCACCCGCAACGACGTGATCAGGATCGCGCCCGGCGCCCCGTTCTTCCGGCCCGGACGATTTCCGGCGCCCCGCCTCGCCGCGGCGCTGCGGCAGGGCGGCCTCGTACCGGCGCTGTCGCGCAACGCCGGCGGCTATCTGTGCAATTATGCGTATTGGCGCGCCCTGGACGCCGCGCAGGTGCCAGGGGGGCCGAGGCTCGTCGTGTTCGTGCACGTGCCGCCGCTGCATCGGCTGCGTGACGGAGGCATGTCTCCGTCGCCCCCGTCACGACATCAGGGCGGCCGGCTCGTCACTGCCCACGACCGTCTCGTCACCGGATTGGAGCACCTTCTCGTCGCCGCCGTGGCACGCCTTTAGGTCGCTTCACGCCGGGATCAAGAGCCGCGAAGGCCGGCCTTTCGCCGCGCGAAACGGCGGAACCGGGCTCTGTCGGCGCCGTTACCCAGGCATCAGCGAACGGAGGTACCGCATGAACTGGGATCGCATCGAAGGCAACTGGAAGCAGGTCAAGGGCACGGTCAAGGAGAAGTGGGGCAAGCTCACCGACGACGACCTCACCACCATCGACGGCAAGCGCGACCAGCTCGAGGGCAAGCTCCAGGATCGGTACGGCTACACCCGCGACCAGGTGAAGAAGGACGTCGACGACTGGCTGCGCAGCAGCTCGTGATCGGCGATCATCGGTCGCGAATTGCAGGATCAGCTCTCGCCCCAGATCAGATCTCGCGCAAGAGCTGATAACGACTGATACGAGAACCGCTCGTCCCCGCGAAGACGGGGACCCAGGGGCCACGTGTTCACGGCCTTGTATTACGGCTCCTGGATTCCCGCTTCCGCGGGAATGAGCGGAGACCGGGGCGGCTTCAGTTCAGCTTGCCTGGAGGCCCGGAGTTCTTGCTCGCAATTCTGCTCGTCTCGACGCCCGGGGCCCTTACCCCGGGCGTTCGCCGTCGGCCCTGGCCTGCCGGCGGGTGGCTCCCCATGTATGATGCCGCCCCATGACCGAGCCGCCCGCCCTGTCCTCCCCCGCACCGTCCTCGACCGACGCCTCGCCGGAGAGGCCCCGGTCGCGTCGCCGCCGCATCATGATCCTCGCTATCCTCGCCGTCTTCCTGCTGCCGCTCGCCGTGCGGGCGGCGCTCCATGCCGCCGGCGCCGCGCCGAAGAGCTGGCGGGACGCCGACTGGTCGAGCATCGGCAGCCTGCCACCCGCCGCGGCGCACCCGGACGCGCGGGTGCTGGTGCTGAGCGGCCAGACCGGCGGCTGGAAGGGCGTCGTCGCCGTGCACAGCTGGGTCGTCGTGAAGGAACAGGGCGCGAGGAACTGGTCGCGCTTCGATGTCGTCGGCTGGGGCAACCCGGTGCGGCTGAACGGCTGGGCGCCGGACGGCCGCTGGTACGGCAACCCGCCGATCGTCGTCGCCGACGTCTCGGGGGAAGCTGCCGAGGCTCTGATCCCGCGCATCCGCGAGGCCGTGCGCACCTATCAATGGGCGAATGCGGGCGATTACCGGGTGTGGCCCGGCCCGAACAGCAACACGTTCGTGGCCAGCGTGCTGCGTGCCGTCCCCGAGCTCGGCGTCGCCCTGCCGGCGAACGCGATCGGCCGTGACTTTCGCCCCGGCCCCTATGTCGGGACGAGCGACAGCGGCACCGGCGTCGAGGCGAGCGCCTTCGGGGTGATCGGGGTGAAGGCCGGCTGGGTGGAAGGCGTCGAGCTGAATCTGCTCGGCCTCGTGGCCGGACTCGACCTGCGGCGCCCGGCCCTGAAGCTGCCCGGCTGGGGCCGCATCGGCCTCGATCCGGTTCCCGACGCCGTGGCGGCCGGCCGCTGATACGGCATCGTCCCACGCCGCGGCGCGCGTGACGGGCGGACGACTAAGTAATCGCACCAAGACGCTTCGGGCCGTTCCGGCACGCGATAGTGCACGACGCTCGAACCGCCACGATCCCGCGTTGTGCCGTGTGTCCTGATCCCGATCCGCGTTCGACGACACCCCTGCCCGCACGAGCGGCGCGAGGCGTGCCATGACGATGGTGATGGCCCGCTGCCCTTATCGGGATCAGCCCGTCTCGACCGGGATCGAGATCGACGCCGACACCTTCGCGGCCATGCCCGAAAGCCTCGTCCTGGCGCGCTGCCCGCTGTGCGGGCTCGAGCATGTCTGGTGGAAGTCCGAGACGTGGCTCGAAACGGCCGGTCACGCCAGCCCGGTCGACACCCCGGACGGCTGATCGACACCGCTCGCCTGACTCAGCATCGCGGCGGGCATCGCGTCGATCGTGTCGGAGGTTTCGTCGCTGGGCGGCTCCGCGGGAAGGTCCGAGTCCGCTGCGACGATGCGGATCTCCGGCGCGGCGGTCGGCGGTGCGCCGGACGGCGCCGGCGCGGGCTCGTCCCACAGCGCCACCGCGGCAGCCCACAGCTCGACCTCGCGGACGGCCTCGCGGGTGCGGGCGAGGAAATCCTGCTCGTCGAAGTAGCGCCGCCAGCGTCCGGACTTGTAGAGCTCGACCAGATGGGCACGGCGCCGCTCGGCCAGCTCGAGGCCCTTGCGGCTGGTCGCGGCCGAGACGGCACGCGGGATCGTCGGGGGCATGGGGTGTCGCCCGTTTCTCGGTGAGATCCTTAGGGTGGAACTCGCGTACAGGAAGGCGACCGAATCAGCGACGCGCCGCAGTGACGACTTTATTGCGGTACCTCGATCACCCACCATCGTAGTTTCCACAATGATGATGCGTGCGTGTGACTCTCGTGCAAACGAGCAACACTCGCGCACGAGATCCGGGCGCGAGTGAATCGGCTCAACCTGAAATGATCAGATCGTCATGACGGACGCGGAGCGCATGACGCAGCGCAGCATGACGCAGCGCCGAATGCCCTTCGCGCGCGGCGAAGCGATCGGCCGACGAGCGTGACAGCCGAGACCGAGCTGATCAGCTCGCAAGTGCAGCGCGCATCGCCATGTCCGACGCCCACGGAGCGTCGCGGCGCTCGCATCGATGCAGCCATTACCCCGGCAGTATCACTGCGACTTGGCGACGAAGCCGACCACCGCCGTCTCGGCCTGCAGTGCGGCGATCGCGCGGCCGATCTCCGCCTCGTCGAGGGCCTGGTCGGAGAGGCGCAGCTTGAACAGCCCGCCCGGCTTGGGCCCGTCGACGATCGCCACCCGGCGCGTCTCCAGCAGGCGGGTGACGTCGGCGGCGCTCGCCTGCGGCTGGAAGCGGATCAGCGCGAACGTGCCGGTCGCCTCGGCGGCCGGGCCTTCGGAGCCGTCGTAGGAGGCCATCTCGAGCTTGCCGCTCTCCTGCGGGGCGAGGCTGAGCCCGGCGATGACGCTCGCCTGCACGACGATCACGAGCGCGGCGGCCGCTCCGGCCCAGGCCAGGGTGCGGGGCGACAGCGCGTCGAGAACGCCGCTCAGTCGACCGAGAAACCCGGCGGCCCGCGTCCGGCGGGCAGGCCCCTCCTCCGCCGCGATGGCGGCGAGAACGCGGTCCATGGCGCGCGCCGACGGCGCCCCGAGGCTCTCGTTGAGGTGGACGGTCTCGGCCATCTCCTCGCAGACCAGCTCGAAGCGCTGCGCCAGCTCGGGATCGCGCGCCAGCGCCTGCTCGACGGCCTCGGCCTCCTCGCGCGAGAGCGTGCCGGCGGCGTGCCACGGCAGCATCTCTTCGAGCGCGGCGCGGTCGAGACCTCGTTTGTCCGTCGTCATCATGGCCAACCTCGCTCGACCCCGGCCGCCTTCAGCAGCTCGCCCAGCTTCTTGCGCGCATAGAACATGCGAGTCTTCACGGTGTTCTCCGGGATGCCGACGATGCCCGCCACGTCCTCCACCGACCTCTCGTGGTAGTAGACGAGGTCGATGATCTCCCGGTGCTCCGGGCTCAGCGACTGGAGACACTTCCGCAAAACCGCACCCTTGTCCTTCTTCTGCACGGCGACCTCGGGATCGTCCGAGGGATCCTCGATCGCCGATGCCGCCTCGTCGTCGAGCTCCTCGTCGCTCTTGCGCCGGATCGCCGACAACGCCTTGAACCGCGCGATCGCGAGGAGCCACGTCGAGACGGCACTGCGGCCTTCGAACCGGCCGGCCTGCCGCCACACGTCGAGGAACACCTCGCTGATCAAATCCTCCGCCACCGACTGGTGACCGACGATCCGCAACACGAACCGGTAGACCCGCACGTGGTGACGGGAGAACAGCACCTGCATGGCGAGCCGGTCGCCGTCGGCGATCCGAGCGATCAGGTCGTCGTCCGAAGTCTTTGAATCGGCTTTCAACGGTCGGCTCGTGAGGGTAGTCGCGTGGAAAATGGCACGGGTTCAAACTCGTCGGGCATGGATCGAGGTCGTCGCGTCGATCGCGCCCGGGTGCGGCAGATGTGCAACACTGGGGCCTCGCTGGCTAGGCGAAATTGGTGCCATCTCAGCGTGGTGCATCCTATCCATGGGTCGGTTCGATCTCCGCCGCACCGGCACGGCCGGCGCCCGCATCGGCGCGGCGCCGCCAACCCGGCCGGGCGGTATCGAGAAACGACCGATCAGCCGGCATGCCCGTGTCACAACTCTAGCATGACGAGCCGATTCCCGGATGACGCGGCACGCCGGCTTTCAGGCGTCCGAAGCGACGGCATAACAGAGATTTATAAAGAACCATCGGTCGCCTATGGCGTCCGAGACAACACGGCGGGGGAGCGATGGGTGAGTATGGGATCGGCCAGCCGGTGCGGCGGGAGGAGGACCCCTATCTGCTGCGCGGGCAGGGCCGCTATGTCGGCGACGTGGCGCTGCCCGGCGAGCTGCGCGCCGTGGTGGTCCGCTCCCCCCACGCCCATGCCGAGCTCGTCACGGTCGACACCGAGGCGGCCCGGGCCATGCCGGGGGTCGTATTGATCCTGACCGGCCGGGACGCCGCCACGGCGGCGCTCGGCACCCAGCGCCCTCACACCCGGCGAACCCGGCGGGACGGGTCGCCCGCCTTCGTCACGCCGCAGCCGATGCTGGCGACCGACCGGGTCCGCCATGTCGGCGAGGCCGTCGCGCTCGTCGTCGCCGAGACCCTGAACCAGGCCAAGGACGCCGCCGAGGCGGTGGCGGTGGAGTACGCCCCCTTGCCGGCGGTGCCGACGCTGGCCGACGCCATCGCGCCCGGCGCGCTCGCGGTCCACGACGGCTGCCCCGGCAACGACGCCTTCTTCCATGCGCTCGGCGACGCGGCCGCGACCGAGCGGGCGATCGCCGGCGCCGCCCGGGTGGTCAAGCGGCGGCTGACGATCAGCCGGGTGCTGGCCAATCCGATGGAGCCGCGCGGCTGCCTCGCCGAGCCCGACCCGCGCGGCGGCCGCCTGACGCTCCGCTGCACCACCCAGGCACCCCACACGCTGCGCCGGATCCTCGCCGGCGAGATCCTGCGCATGCCGGAGGCGCGCCTGCGGGTGATCTCGGAGAATGTCGGCGGCGGCTTCGGGGCGCGCGGCCAGGTCGCCCCCGAATACGCGCTCGCCTGCCTGGCGGCGAAGCTGACCGGCCGGCCGGTGCGCTGGACCGCCGACCGCAGCGAGACGTTCCTGTCCGACGAGCACCACCGCGACAACATCACGGATGCCGAGATCGCCCTCGACGCCGACGGGCGCGTCCTGGCGCTGCGGGTGAAGACCTTCGCCAATCTCGGCGCCTATTACGGCGCCGACCGCACCGCCGGCCCGCCGATCAACAATCTCGGCGTGCTCGCCGGCACCTATGTGATCCCGGCCATGCGGGTCGAGGTGACGGGCGTGCTGTCCAACACGATGATCACGGGCCCCTATCGCGGCGCCGGCCGGCCCGAGGCGGCCTATGTGATCGAGACCATGATGGACGCCGCGGCACGCGCGCTCGGCCTCGACCCGGTGGAGCTGCGCCGCCGCAACACGATTCCCGCCGACGCGATGCCGTTCGAGACGGCGCTGGTCTACACCTACGACTGCGGCGACTTCGGCAAGAACATCTCCGATGCCCTCGCGCTGGCGAATGCGGACGGCTTCGAACAGCGGCTCACGGACTCCCGGGCGCGTGGAAAGCTGCGCGGGATCGGCGTGTCGAGCACCGTGGAGGCGTCGAACGGCGGGCTGATCGAGCACGCCGATATCCGCTTCGACCCGGGCGGCTCCGTCACGGTGTCGGTCGGAACGCACGATCACGGTCAGGGCCACCAGACGACGTTCCGCCAGATCGTCGCCGACCGGCTCGGCCTGCCGGCCGACCAGATCGAGTTCCGCTACGGCGACACCGCCGAGGTCGACATCGGCACCGGCACGTTCGGCTCGCGCTCGACCGTCACGGCCGGCAGCGCCATCGTGGCCGCCGCCGACAAGATCATCGCCAAGGCGACCCTGATCGCCGCCGCGCTCCTGGAGGCCGATCCGGCCGACATCGCGTTCGCCGACGGCCGCTTCACGGTGGCCGGCACCGACCGGGGCCTCGAGCTCGCCGCGGTGGCGCGCGCCTCGTTCACGCCGGCGAAGCTGCCGAAGGGCGTCGATCCCGGACTGTTCGAATCCCACACCTCGGACGGCGGCGTGCGGACCTATCCGAACGGCTGTCACGTCGCCGAGGTGGAGATCGACCGGGACACCGGCGTCGTGACGCTCGCCCGTTACGCCGCCGTCGACGACGTCGGGCGGATGATCAATCCGCTGCTGGTGGAAGGCCAGATCCACGGCGGCATCGCGCAGGGCGCCGGCCAGGCCCTGATGGAGGGGATCGTCTACGACCCGAGCGGCCAGCTCGTCACCGGCGCTTTCACCGACTATGCGATGCCGCGCGCCTCCGACTTCCCGCCGATCCTGCTCGGCGAGAACGAGGTGCCGACCAGGACAAATCCGCTCGGCGTCAAGGGCGCCGGCGAGTCCGGCACGGTCGGTGCACTGTCGGCGATCGCCAGCGCGGTCGCCGACGCGCTCTCGCGCATCGGCGCCGAACCCGTGACGATGCCGGCGACCCCTGAAAAAGTCTGGCGAGCCATACGTGACGCTGCGTCATAGCGGCTCCCCGTCACAATCCACTCCGGATCAGTGCTTATTGAATTGTCTTGGTTTTTGGCTCTGATGTGAGATGCCGTGACGGCCGGAGGGAATCGACGAGGCCGCGGCCTTATGTTGTAGTCGCTCCGGACGCGGTCGCGGGGTGATGTGAGTGAAGGCCGCGTGCGATCCTGGACGGACGACACGGCGTCTTCCATCAGGCAGCGATCACGAAGGGGGCGGGCAATGGCGCTCGACGAGGAACTACGGTCGACTCTCGCGAAGCGGCGCGGGAAGGTCATGGCCGCCGGCGGCGCCAAGAAGACCGACGAGCGCCACGCCAAGGGGCTGATGACGGCGCGTGAGCGCCTCGCCGGCCTGCTCCAGGACGGCACCTTCCAGGAATACGGCGCCCACGCCAAGCACGCCTGCACGGCCTTCGGCATGGGCGAGGTCGAGATCCCGGCGGACGGCGTCGTCGTCGGCACCGGCTACGTGGCCGGCCGCCAGATCGCCGCGTTCAGCCAGGACTTCACGGTCGTCGGCGGCACGCTCGGCAAGATGCACGGCCAGAAGATCGTGTGGGCCATGGACTACGCCGAGAAGAACGGCGTGCCGCTGGTCGGCTTCAAGGATTCGGGCGGCGCCCGCATCCAGGAGGGCATCGACGCGCTCTCCGGCTACGGCGAGGTGTTCTACCGCAACGTGGTGCTCTCCGGCGTGGTGCCGCAGATCGCCATCATCGCCGGCCCCTGCGCCGGCGGCGCCTCCTACTCGCCCGCGCTGATGGACTTCATCATCATGACGCGGCAGAACGCCCAGATGTTCATCACCGGCCCGCAGGTGATCAAGTCGGTGTCGGGCCGCGACGTGAGCATGGACGACGTCGGCGGCGCCGAGATGCACGCCGCGGTGAGCGGCAACGTCCATCTGCTCGCCGACGACGACGCGCATGCGATCGAGCTGACCCGCAAGCTCCTGTCGTTCTTCCCGAGCAACAACACCGAGGACCCGCCGCACGCGCCGACTCCGGAGCTCGACCTCGAGCCCGATTCCGGCATGGACGCGCTGGTGCGCTCCGACGCCTCCGACCCGATGGACATGCACGCCATCGTGCGGCGCGTGCTCGACGACGGCGACCTGTTCGAGATCCACGCGCAGTTCGCGAAGAACCTGATCGTCGGTTTCGGGCGCGTGCAGGGCATCATCGTCGGTGTGCTCGCCAACAACTCGATGGAGAAGGCCGGCTGCCTCGACATCGACTCCTCCGACAAGGGCGCGCGCTTCATCCGCTTCTGCAACGCCTTCAACATTCCGATCGTGACCTTCGTCGACGTGCCCGGCTTCCTGCCCGGCATCGACCAGGAGCGCGGCGGCATCATCCGGCACGGCGCCAAGATGCTGTTCGCCTATTCCAGCGCGACCGTGCCGAAGATCACCATCGTGACCCGCAAGGCCTATGGCGGGTCGTATCTGGCGATGTGCAGCCAGGAGATGGGCGCCGACGTGGTGTTCGCCTGGCCGACCGCGCAGATCGCCGTGATGGGCGGCGAGGGCGCCGTCAACATCCTGTACAGCAAGGAGCTGAAGGCGATCGAGGACGCCGGCGCCAAGAAGAAGAAGCGCAAGGAGTTCGTCGAGCTGTACAGGAACGAGTTCGCCTCGCCCTATCTCGCCGCCTCCAAGGGCTACATCACCGACATCATCGAGCCGGAGATGACCCGGGCCACGGTCTCGCTGTCGCTGCGCAAGCTCCTGACGAAGCGCGAGCTGCGGCCGGCCAAGAAGCACGGGCTCATTCCGCTGTAATGCAGCCTCCAGACAGGAACGCACGGACCGCCATGACGCTCAGAATCGGAGTCCACCGACCATGACTCAGGAGATGGGAGGCCTTCTCCTCCAGCTCTACGGCTCCTTCCTGGTGAGCGCCGTGGTCGCCGCCCTGACGGCGATCGTCACGGTGAGGATCATGACGCGCCGCCAGCCGGACGCGGCGACGACGGCCCCGGCTTCGGCCGCGGCCGCGGTGCCCGCCGCGACGTCGGGCCATGCCGGCCCGGTGCTCGGCCCCGGCGTCGGAGCCGACGATCTCGCCGTGATCGCCGCGATCGCG
>NZ_JBEOMB010000110.1:0-33102 GCF_046000175.1 Rhodoplanes sp. SY1 | reverse complement strand
CAGCCGGGCGCGCCGGCGACCACCACCGAGGCCGAGGCGCGCCGCCGGCTGGCGGCGACCCCGGGCGGCACCGCCGTGGTCGACCAGAAGGAGCTCGCCGGCCGCGCCGACGTGTCGATCGCCGACTCGCTCAACATCGTGCCGGGCGTCATCGCCAACAGCTTCCTCGGCGGCAACGACCAGCCGAAGATCCACATCCGCGGCTCCGGCCAGCAGACCAACCCGACCGAGCGCGGCCTGCTGATCCTGCAGGACGGCCTGCCGCTGAACCGCGCCGACGGCTCCTACATCGTCGGCCTGATCGACCCGCGCATGGCCGACTTCTTCGAGGTCTATCGCGGCTACACGGCGAACCGGCTCGGCGCCACCGTGCTGGGCGGCGCCATCAACTTCGTGTCGCCTACCGGCTCGGGCTCGCCCGGCGCCCAGCTGAGCGTCGAGGGCGGCAGCTACGGCTATGTCCGCACCCAGGTGCAGGGCGGCGACCGCAAGGGCGACTACGACGCCTTCGTCCAGTACTCCTACGACCAGCGCGACGGCTATCGCACCTGGAACGGCTCGGACCGCACCATCTTCAGCGCCAATGCGGGCGCCAAGATCAACGAGAACATCGCGACCCGCGTGTTCGTCGGCTACACGGATCTCGGCTTCGAGATCGCCGGCCCGCTGTCGTGGAACCGGATGAAGGCCGACCCGACCCAGGCGGCGCCAGGCCCGATCGTCGTGAACGGCGTCGCCACCGAGCCGGGCCCGAACGCGCTGCGCGACAAGCCGCTGCGCGACACCGAGCAGGCTCGCATCGGCTCGCGCACCACCGCGACCTACGGCGAGCACGTGTTCGATCTCGCGCTCGGCTACACCTACACGGACGACACGTTCCGCTTCCCCGTAGGCACCGGCTACCGCATCACCGACGGCGGCGACTTCACCACCTCGGCGCGCTACGCCTACCGGCCCGACAAGACCGCGGCGCTGCCGCTGTTCGAGACGACCGCCATGTACGTGGTCGGCAGCGCCGATCGCACCTACGCGAACAACTATCGCGGCGCCAAGACGACGACGTTCGGGGCGAACGAGCTCGAGGCGCAGACGCTGTCGGTGTGGTCCGGCTTCAACGTGCCGGTCGGCGCCTTCACGATCTCGCCGGCGCTCTCCTACATGATGGCGACGCGCGACAACACCGACACGTTCGGTGCGGCGCGACGGCCGACCATCAACGCCGTCTCGGGTGCCACCGGCTCGGTCGCCGCCACCAGCAACAGCTTCTCGCGCTCCTACGACGCCTTCAATCCGAGCCTGGCGTTCCTCTACAATCTCGCGCCCGGCAACGTGGTGTTCGCCGCGGTGAGCCGCACCTACGAGGCGCCGACCTTCGACGACCTGCTGGAGGCGACCGGCGGCACGCCGAACACCAGCCCGACCGGCTTCGCGACGCCGGACCTGAAGGGGCAGAGCTCGATCACTGTCGAGACCGGCACGCGCGGCACGTGGGATCGCTTCGCCTGGGACGTGGTGACCTACTACTCGTGGATCGAGGACGAGCTGATCCGCACCACCAACATCTCCGGCGCGCTCTCCACCGTGAACGCCGACAAGACCCGGCATTTCGGCGTCGAGCTCGGCGGCAGTGTGCGGCTCACCGACGCGCTCACCGGGCGCGTCACCTACACGTTCCAGGACTTCCGCTTCTGGAACGATCCGCTCTACGGCGACAACCGCATCGCCGGCGCGCCGCGTCACGTCTTCCTCGGGGCGCTACGCTACACCATCAATCCGCAGCTGTGGGTCGAGGGCGAGGTCCAGTGGGTGCCGGACGACGTGCCGGTCGACAACGCCAACACGCTGTTCTCGGAGGCGTTCGCGACCGTGAACATGCGCGCCCACTACAAGTACGACGCGCGGTGGAGCGGCTACGCCGAGGTGCGGAACGTGTTCGACACCAACTACGCCGCCTCCACGCTGACGATCGGCCGCGCCACCCGCGCCGACCAGGCCGCCTTCCTGCCCGCCGACGGCCGCGCCGTCTACGGCGGCATCAAGGCCCGGTTCTGAGACCGGCCCGCGACCGGCGGCGCGGCTGTGCAGCCGCGCCGCCGGTGCGGCCTACGCCCGGGGGACAGGCGATCGCTGGGGCCGACCGTCAGTCCAGCGGCCGGGCGTCGATCAGCACGAAGGCGACGATGCAAGGCTCGCCCGAGCGGTTGGCCCAGGCGTGGTTGGTGCCGCGCTGGACCAGCATGTCGCCGGCGACGAGCTTCGTCTCGCCGACATCCATCACGGCCCAGATCTCGCCCGACAGCACGATCGCGTAGTCGATCGAGCGGGTGCGGTGCATGTGGGCATGGCGAACCTCGCCGCCCTTGCTGGCGGATTTCGCCGTCTCGTCGATCGCCACGGCGCCGCCCATGGCGGCCGCCTTGGCGGCCCAGTCCGCGTCGGGCGGAAACTGCACGACGCGGAACACGCTGCCGCCGGCCGGCGGCGCCACCTGGATCGGCAGGCCGCACGGATCGGACTGCGTCGCCGGGCCGTTGTCGGCCGGGGTCGAGAACGTCTTCCAGAAATCCGTCACCGCGAAATTCGGCTGATCCATGATCGGCATCACGTGCGGCGACGCGACGTCGCTCGTGACGACCGAGTTTCCGTTCGCGTCGTGCCCCGTCACGACGACGCGGAAGCGCCGGATGTCCGGTCCCGGCGCGACGGTGGCGCGGGCTGCCTGCTCACTCATGAGGGTGTTTCCTTTCGAGCAACTTCGATTCCGATCGGGTGACGGTCACGCCTGCGGGATCACGGGCAGCAGCAGATGCGAGGGCCGCGCGGCGTCGTGATAGATCATGTGCAGCGTGGTGCGGCTGGAGACGATGTGGTTCGGCACGTACTCGGCATTGGTGGCGCCGCCGACGCCGGTCGGCATGTCGGCGCTGGCGATCTCGACGCAGATGCGGTGGCCGCGCCGGAACAGGTTGGCGGTGGCGAGGATCTCGATCGCGTATTCGGTGACCTCGCCCGGCACGACCGTCTGCTGCGCCGCGCGCGTGAGCGGGTGCCACGGCCGCCATGGCGTCGAGCGCTCCGGATCGAGCGCCCGATGCGAGGCCTTGAGCCAGCCGCGCGTCACCTCGCGCTCCGGCAAGCCGGCCGGGATCTCGCGCTCGCCCTCGCGCACCGATCGCACCGACACGTCCGGCCCGACATCCTTGACGGTGACGAACCAATTGGTGTCGTCCTGGTCGATCGCCGCGAACAGATTCAGCACCATCGGGCCGGCGACCAGCAGATCGGCGGGCAGCGGGTCGGTGAGATAGCGCAAGCGCGCGACCGTGTTGGTCTGGGTCGGCGGCATCTGCACGAAGGCGTCCGGCGGCCGCTCGTCGTCGACGCTCGACGAGACGAAGGGATCGGGGCGCAGCCGCTCCCAGGAGTCCAGATAGAGCTTGGTCCACTGCGTCTCGGGCAGCGGCCAGCCGGCGCCCTCCCGCCACTCCTCGGCGCCCATCACCCAGTAGCGCACCGGCGGCTCGTCCATGATGCCGGTGTCGAGCCCCTTGAGCCAGTGGTCGTGCCAGCGGAGAATCTCGCCGTGCAGCGTGTGGAACGGGCGCTCGAGATGGGCGGGTCCGGCGAACATCAGCTTCTTGGGCGCGGCGATCTTTTCGAAGTAGCTTTGGGCGCCCTGCAGATGGGTCTTGTACGTGTAGGCGTACCAGCCCGAGCCCGTATAAGTCGGCACCGTGATGTCGGCGAGCTTCGCCTCCGCCTCGCGCACCGCCTCCTCGCTGTCGTAGGGGTTGATCAGCAGGTCGAAGTAAGGCGGCATGTGCTGACCCTTCTGGGTCAGCACGTTGAGGAGGTGCGGATACATCCGGTAATCCGGATTGCCCATCGCCTCCTTCCACAGCGCCTCGCGCTCCGGCGGAAGCGCGCCGGGCTTGCCGCGGCTCCCGTGGATCGCGGCGAAATGCATGATCAGATAGCGGAAGAGATGGAGCACGCCGCCGGGATACTCCTCGCGGAAGCTGCCCAGCACCCCGTAGGCGCCGCGCGGATCGAGCGGGAAGATCGCCTTCAGATGCGGCGGCTTCTGCCGCGCGACGTGGAGCTGCTCGGCGCCGAAACCGGAGATGCCGACCATGCCGACATTGCCGTCGCACCAGGGTTGCTGCGCGATCCACTCGATCAGGTCGTAGCTGTCGAACAGGCGCGAGCCGCCGCTGTCGGACTTGCCGACGTTGCGGGGCGAGCCGATCACGTGCACGTAGCCGCGCGAGACGAAGTACTTGGTGTCGCCCGCCTCGAGCAGGCCAGCCCACAGCGACGACCAGGCCGGCTGCGGCGGCAGCGTGGCGGCGACATCGGGGCCTTGCAGGTCCTTGTTGTAGATCGAGAAGGCGAGCAGCACCGGCAGCTTCTCGTCGGTGTCCGGGCGATAGACGTCGACCGAGAGGTTGACGCCGTCGCGCATCGGCACGGCGACGTCGCGCTCGGCGATCAGGCCGGAGTGGGTCGGCGCGCGGTCGTAATCGACGGGCGGACGATCGGCGGCATGGGGCAGCCCTGAGGGGCGGTTCGATGCGGTCATGGCGAAAGGGAACCTCTGGGGAGAGCGGCCGCCCGCCCGTGACGCGCGGGCGGCCCGGATCACGCGGCGCCGGCCGGGCGCCGCAGCGGAGACGCCCGTCAGGGCGAGATGTCCTCGAGCACCCGGCCCTTGGTCTCGACGGCGAAGAGCGCGACGACGACGCAGGCGACCGCCGCCACCGCCCCGAAGGCGAGGAAGACGTTCTCCAGCCCGCCGGCGATCATCATGCCGACCATGGTCGGACCGATCATCGAGGCGAGGTTGCGCCAGGCGCCGCCGGCGCCGACCCCGATGGCGCGGGCGCGCGTCGGATAGAGCTCGGGCGTGTAGAGGTAGATGCCGATGGAGAGCACCGACGAGCAGAAGAACGCGGTGCTGACCAGCACCAGCACGCGCTCCGGGCTGCCGGCGCCGAACAGCCACAGCGAGCCGAGCGCCAGTGCGACGCCGGCGAAGGCGACGGCGAACCACGGCCGTCGGCCGACGTGATCGATGGTGAGCGCGCAGGTGAGCGTTCCGAACAGCCCGACGATCTGGGTGATCAGCCCGTATTGGAGCGACTGCGCCAGCGGCAGGTGGAACACCGTGCGGTACATGGTCGGCACCCACACGACGAGCCCGAACGTGACGATGAAGGCCGAGAACCAGATCGTCCACACGACGAGGGTGCGGCGCAGATAATGCGGGCCGAACAGATCGGCCCACGAAGCCGGCTTCTCGTGCGTGACGACCACGGGCTGCACGGGCGGCAGCGCTGCGCCGGTCGCCCGTGCCGTCTCGCGCTCGATGAGGGCGAGCGCCGCCTCGGCCTCCTGGTCGCGGCCACGCGCCGCGAGCCAGCGCGGCGATTCTGGCAGCAGGCGCTGCATGAACACGGCGAGGATCGCCGGCAGCGCGCCGATCACGAACATGTACTGCCAGCCGAAGGTCGGCACGATCCAGCTGCCGAGAAACCCGGCCGAGACGAGGCCGATCGGAAAGATCAGCTCGTAGAGCAGTACGAAGCGGCCGCGGCCCTTGGCCTTGGCGATCTCGCTGATGTAGACGGCGGCGATGGGCACCTCGCCGCCGAGCCCGATCCCCTGGATGGCGCGGAACACGAGGAGCGACTCGTAGTTCCACGCGAAGGCACAGGCGAGGCTCATGATGGACAGGACCAGCACGGACCACACCATCGCCTTGACCCGGCCGTAGCGCTGCGCGACCCAGCCGAAGAACAGCGCGCCGACGAGCTGGCCGACATAGCCGACCGAGATCATCAGGCCGATCTGCGGTGCAGTGAGCTTCCACAGCGGCGCGAGCACCGGAAGCACGAAGGCGATGGCGAGGCCGTCGAAGGCGTCGAAGAAGGTCGCCACGCCGACGACGACGCGGGCCTTCACGTGCCACAGCGAGATCGGCAATCGCTCGATGCGGGCGACCACGTCGTCGACCTTCGAGCAGGCGGGTCTTGTCAGGATCGCGTCGGACATGCGCGACTCTCCCGGAGCAGGCTGTCGGTTGATGGGGGGCCGATCCGACCGAGGATGCGAGGCGTCGTCCGGGGGAACCGGACGAGTCGGGAGGGTCGAGCGCCGTCATGACTCCGCCTCCCACGCCTGCGGCAGCGCCGCGCTCGGGATCGACAAAGAGAAATCGACACAGGGGCTCGTCGAAGCGGCGCGAGTCGTGCGCCGCTCCGAAACCGGCCGGTCAGGAGGCCCGGCCCGGAACTACTCGTGGGGGGTGTGGTCTCGGTGCCGGGAGGGATCCGGCCGTCGCGCAGAGGTCGCGTCGAGGTCGTTGCGTCCGTCTCATTCGTCGTCTCCCGGCCGCGGGCACGAGGTCCACGGCGCTAGCGTTTCTTCCCGAGGCGACACCGCGATTTTCTCCCGCTACAAGGAGAGCGGTGCCTTTATTGAACACGTTCATTTTTGAACGTGTTCACTTTCGTGTCAAGGCGTGACGCCACGGTGCGCGCCTCGACAGGGTTTGTACGGATGTGGACCGGAGCGATGGTGGAGCGCGACACACGAGAGCAGGCCCGGCGGGAGCCCGCGTCGGAGGACGCGAGCGCGACGGCGCGCAGCCCGGTCGGTCGCCGTGAGAAGAACAAGGAGGACAAGCTCCGCCGGATCAAGGACGCGGCGCGCGAGCTGTTCGTCTCGCAGGGCTTCGACGACACGACGATCCGGCAGATCGCCATGCAGGCCGAGGTCGGCCTCGGCACCGTCTTCATCTACGCCGCCAACAAGCGCGACCTGCTGTTCCTGATCGCCAACGAGGGACTGGACGAGGTCGCCGGTGCCGCCGCCGCCGCGGTCGATCCAGACGCCGCCCTGATCGACAATCTGCTCGCGGTGTTCCGGCCGCACTACGCCTTCTTCGAGCGGCAGCCCGAGCTGTCGCGCCTCGTGCTGCGCGAGATGACCTTCTACGACAGCGGCGCGCAGGCCGGCTCGTTCCGGAAGACCCGCGAAGCGCTGATCGAGCTGCTCGGCGAGGTCGTCCGGCTCGCGGCCGAGCGCGGCGAGATCGCGATCGACGAGACGGCCGCGTTCGTCGGCTGGACGATCTTCTGCATCTATCAGGTCGAGCTGCGCCGCTGGCTGTCGGACGGCACGGTCGACGTGGAGAGCGGCCTCGACCGGCTGCGTCGCGCCCTGCTGCTGCTCATCTACGGCCTCGGCGCACCCCCACGTCGCGGCGGCTGAGGCGCCCGGCGTCGGACGCCGCGCCGATCCCGGGCCGCGTCACTGCATCCGCAGCCGCCGGGCGCGGGCGGCGGAGCGGCGACAGTGGGCGGCGCTCGCCGAGGAGATGCGGGCGAGCCGGGCGTGATTCTCCGGCGTGAAGGGGTTCTCGCCCATCGCCTTGAAGAAGCGCACCAGCGCCTGGTGATAGACCACATGGGCATTGGCGAGCTCGTCCGAGGTGAGCTCGTGCCAGTGTTTTTCGAAGAAGGACTTGCGCATCGCGACGAGGGATCGGTTCGATTGAGAAGGACGGTGCCTCGCCCGGGCGGCCCCGGACGCTGTGATCATTGTCTTCCAACAAATGAGAAGCCGTTACTTTCGCGCGGCGAACTGATTCAAATTGAGACGGCCGCGCTCGGCTTGGGTTCATCCTGCGGCGCTGAAGACGCGAGACGGCTCGCCCATCCGGTCGTGGTGATCGCCAAGTCGGCATCGCCGAGCTAGAGCCGAAAGGGCTTGAAATCCGCCGCGCCGCCCCGATGATCATCGCCGTGACCCGCCGCCCTGCCTCCCGCATGACTGCCATGACGGAACTGCCGATGACGGATCTGCCGATGACGGATCGGCCGATGACGAATCTGCGCCGCCTCGTCGTCGGCGCCGGCATCGCGTGGGCGCTCGCGTTCGTCGTGGTCGGGATCGGTGCGGATCTGCAGCTCTGGGGGGACGGCGCGCTCTTCTCCTATGCGGTCGCGGTGCGCGACACCTTCGGGTTCCATTGGCACAACATCTCGGGCCGCTTGTCGATCCATCTCGTCGCGCACCGGCCGGCCGAGGCCCTGGTCGCGCTGACCGGGTCCGCGCGTGCCGGCATCGTGCTCTACGGGCTGCTGCTCTTCGCCGCACCGCTTCTCGGGCTCGTCGCGACCTCTGCGGTCGACCGGACGCCGGGGCGCCGCCTGTTCGTCGCCGCCTGCCTGTCGACCGCCCTTCTCTGCCCGTTGGTGTTCCCCTGCCCGACCGAGATGTGGATGGCGCACGCGCTGTTCTGGCCGACGCTCGCGCTCTGCCACGGCGCGCCGCTCACGCGCGGCGGCACCCTCGCGATCGCGGCCGCACTGCTTGCCCTCGTCTTCAGCCACGAGGGCGGCCTGGTGCTGGCCGCCGCGATCCTCGTCACGCTCGGGCTGCGCGGTCTTCGCACGACGCGGTTCCTGAGAGCCGCGGCGGCGCTGACGCTCGCGCTCGCCGTGTGGGGCCTGGTGAAGCTCACGATCCGGCCCGACGACTACATCGGCGCCGTGCTGACGACGGCGGCGTTCCGCTTCGTCGATCCGGACAATCTGCTCGATCCCGCCGTGCTGCTGATCGTCGCGGCGCTGGCGATCTTCGCAAGCCTCGCCGCCGTGCTGCGGCGAGCCGGGATCGCGGCACCGGTCGCCTGCGCCTTCGGCACGACCGTTCTGCTGCTCGCCGTCTATTGGCTCGCGCTCGATCATGCGGTGCTCGCCGAGAACCGCTATCCGCTGCGCACCGTGCTGCTGATCGGCCCGCCCGTGCTGGCCGTCCTCGCCGTCATGCCGGCGCTTCGCGACGAGGACCGGTTGCCCGCCTGGCTGCGCCGGCCCGCCGACGAACTCGTGGCGCTCGCCCGCCGCATCGGCCCGGCGATCGCGGCCGGCGCGTTCCTGCTGGTGATGCTGATCCACGCGGTGGAGACGACGAAGTTCGGTCTCGCCTGGCGCGACTATGCGGACGCGGTGCGGCGGCTGGCGACCGGCGCGGCGTCGGACCCAAAACTCGGCGATCCGCGCTTCGTCTCGGCGGCGCGCATCGCGCCGGCGCTTCAGCGGCTCGCCTGGAACTCGACCACGCCCTATCTGTCCGTGCTGGTCGCGCCGGGCTTCGCCCCGACCCGCCTCGTCGTCGACCCCACCGCGACCTATTTCTGGATTTCGTGCGCGACCGCGACGCGCAGTGCGGCCGAACCGAGCGCCGTGCCGGCCGAAGCCCGCGCCCTGCTGCGCCGGCTCGCCTGCCTGCACCGGCCGTGAGCGACCGGCGCGGCGGCTACGCCTCCTCGTCGCGCGGCCACATGCGGCGGAAGACGCCGTCCTGGCGGATCAGCGCGTGGAACAGCGCGGCGCCGACATGGATCAGGACGAGCCCGATCAGCACGAAGGCGGCGACCGCGTGGGCGACGAACACCGGCTCGGACATCTTCTGGTCCGGCGGCATCAGGGCCGGCAGCGTGATGCCGAACGCCGTGAGGGCCGGATAGAGCGAGACGCCGAGCCAGCCGAGCAGCGGCACGACGATCAGCAGGAGATACATCCAGGTGTGCACGATGTTGGCGGTCTCGGCCTGCCACACCGCGATGCTCGGATCCTCGGCCGGGACGCCCTGCCCGATCCGGTTGGCCAGCCGCACCAGCACCAGGACGAGCAGCGCCACGCCGAGCAGCTTGTGGACGTCGTAGAACGACAGCGCCGTGGAAAGCTTGGCGAGCGTGCTGCCCTCCGGCGCCCAGGTCATCACGATGCCGATCGTCGCCTGGAACAGAATCAGGACCGCCATGGTCCAGTGCAGGATGCGTGCGGTGGTGCCGTAGACGGCGTGCGCGGACCATGGCCTCGGCATCGTGCCCCCCGAAGTTCTCACCCGAACGTCTCACAAGGCATTCTCATCCGACCTTCGCACCCGGATGTCTCGTCCGGATGTCGTCGGCCGATCGTGGTCGTCGTCGCGGGAGGGGATCGTCAGCCGGCCGCCACGAGGGCGCCGGGCACGTCCTCCAGCATCGTCACGTGGCGCGGCTGGCGCGCGACGCGGGCGAGCCAGCGCCGGATCGCCGGATAGCCGGCGAGATCGAAGCCGGCCTGGTCGGCGATGTGCGTGTAGGCGTAGAGCGCGATGTCGGCGATGGTGTAGCGGTCGGCGGCGAAGAAGCGGTTCGCCTCCAGATGCTCCTCCATCAGCCCGAGCGCCGCGTATCCGGCCTCGGTCCAGCCCTCGATCTCGTGCATCTTCAGGTCGCGGCCGCCGCGCACCAGCGTCAGCCAGAAATAGGCGGCGCCGATGCTCGGCTCCATGCTGTTCTGCTCGAAGAACATCCAGCGCAGCGCCTCGGCGCGCTCGAAGCGATCCTCCGGCGCGAGCGGCGTGCCGCCGGCGATGTACCACAGGATGGCGTTCGATTCGGGCAGCCAGCGCCCGGCCGCGACCTCCAGCAGCGGAACCCGGCCGCTCGGATTCCTGGTGCGGAACTCGGGCGTGCGATTCTCGCCCTTGAGGACGTCGATCTCGACCAGCCGATAGGGAATGCGCAACTGGGTCAGCGCGAGGCGGACCTTGTAGCAGTTCCCCGATCGCTGCATCGAGTAGAGCGTGTACATGCGTTCCCGCCCGCGGCTCCCGCCCGTCGCACCCATTCACCCGTCCTGACTGACGCACCGCACCGCCGGTCGTCTGCTCGCATCGCAACAACGTCGCGCGAACCGACGTCGTCACCGACATCGCCGCACGACAACCCCGGCACCGGCTTCGGCCACCCGAAATCAGCAGCAAAAGAAGGCTCGCAGGTTGTCCGCGACGGCGAGAGCACCAAGCGGTCGCAACCAGCATTGCATGCTCGAATTGCGACTTCAATTAGGACGCGGGGGGAGTTTCGCCAGAGGTGCGATGCCAGAATCGGAAGGCATCGCAGCAATGCCTCGCGTGTTTGTGCACCGCCGCAGGATCGTGATCAGCAGTGCGAGAATCACGATCGTGCCGAGGGGAATCATCAGGTGCTCGGCGACGGCTCGGGTGAAAAGCGGCACTGCGTAGACGAGCGCCAGGAGGGTTTTTTCCCAAGGCCCGAATCCGTGCCGCGCCGCATCGGTGATCAGGAAGGCGAGCGCCGGGCCGAGCAGCATCAGGTCGTAGTCGTGGCTGTGCGGCGCCACCACCAGGGTGCCGACGAGGAGGAGCGCGGCGCGCAGCGCCGGCCGTACCGGCGCCCGGAACGCCCAGGCGACCGCGAGCGCGGTGGCAAGCGCGACGATCGCGTGCAGGCCATAGGCGAGGCCGACCGGGCCGCCCCAGAACCGGGTCCAGGCGAACACGCCGTGCAGCTTGTGCCAGCCGGCGACGCCCTGCTCGAGCACCTCGGTGCGCACCGCACCGCTCACAGCGAGAAACGCCCGCCACGGCTCCGGCCCGAGCAGCGCGAGGGTCACGCCGGCGAGGACGACGACCGTCGCGGCCGCCGCCGCGATGGTGCGCCAGCGCCCCCCGGCCAGGAGCGCCAGCGGGATCAGCAGGCCGAACTGCGGCTTGTAGACCAGGAGACCGAGCAGCACGCCGGCGACGAGCGGCCGGCGGTCGAGCATAGCGAGGGCTCCGCCGAACAGCGCCGCGGTGAGGAAGCCGTTCTGCCCGTGCCCCACCGTGACGAGCACGGCCGGAAAAGCGAGCGCGACCAGGAGCCACAGCCGGTCCGGCCCGCCCCGCTCACGCGGGGTGGCGGGGTCGGCGGCCGCCTGCAGGATCGTCCGGATCGCCAGCACGTAGAGCGCGATCGTCGTGACGAGCCACGCCGAAAGCGCGAGCGGGTAGGGCAACGTCGCGAGCAGGGCGGCGACGAGAAGAAAGAACGGCGGATAGAGCCAGCCGTAGAACGGCGTCTGCGGCCCGAAGGTGGCGCGCTGCAGGGCGGCCAGCGTGGCGTCGTCGTAGGCGGCCGTCGGATGGCCGTCGAGCACCAGCCGGCCGGCCGTCCAGAAGCACGAGAAGTCGGTGGCGAGCGGGCGCCCCTGATAGTCGGTCATGCCGTTCGAGGTGGCGGCGACCACGGCCAGCGCGAGGCCCGAGACGCCGAGCAGCGCCGCGCACCACAGCCGCACCCGCTCCCGCGTCAGCCAGTCGCCGCGCCGCAGGCTCGCCGCCAGGTCCGAAACCGCATGGCGCTTCACCGCCTGCCCCATCGCCGCCTCCCGCTCCGGTCCGGGAGCTTACGGCCGCGCGCCTAATGGTTGGTGTGCGGGGTCAGGGAGGGCATCTCGGTCCTTTCTCCCCGCGCGCGGGGAGAGGTCGAGCCGAACTCGGGGAGCGGCCGGGAAACACCATCCCCGCCGCGCGGCGCTCGGCCGGCCGATCAGGCGCCCCTTGCCCCGGCGGCGCCCGCGCTCTACGACACTCGGCGCCTGAAACTAGGAGCTTCGACAATGGCCTTCCTCGCCGACTCGCTCGCCCGCATCAAGCCGTCCGCGACCATCGCGGTGGCCGACAAGGCGCGTGCCCTGAAAGCGGCGGGCCGGGACGTGATCGGTCTCGGCTCGGGCGAGCCCGACTTCGACACGCCGGACAACATCAAGGAAGCCGCCATCAAGGCGATCCGCGACGGCAAGACGAAGTACACGAATGTCGACGGCATGCCCGAGCTGAAGGCCGCCGTGGCGGCGAAGTTCGAGCGCGAGAACGGGCTGAAGTACAAGCCCTCCCAGATCTCGGTCGGCACCGGCGGCAAGCAGGTGCTCTACAACGCCTTCGTCGCGACCCTGAACCCGGGCGACGAGGTGATCATCCCGGCGCCCTACTGGGTCAGCTATCCGGAGATGGTGCTGCTCGCCGGCGGCACCCCGGTCGAGGTGCCGACCACGCAGGCCTCCGGCTTCAAGTTGACGGCCGAGACGCTGGAGCGCGCCATCGGCCCGAAGACCAAGTGGCTGCTGCTGAACTCGCCCTCGAACCCGAGCGGCGCCGCCTACACGCGCGCCGAGCTGAAGGCGCTCACCGACGTGCTGATGCGTCACCCGCACGTGTGGGTGATGACCGACGACATGTACGAGCACCTCGTCTACGACGACTTCGTGTTCACCACGCCGGCCCAGGTCGAGCCCGGACTCTACGACCGCACCCTGACGGTCAACGGCGTGTCGAAGGCCTATTGCATGACCGGCTGGCGCATCGGCTTCGCCGGCGGCCCCGAGCCGCTGATCCAGGCGATGTCGACCATCCAGTCGCAGTCGACCTCGAACCCGAGCTCGATCGCCCAGTGGGCGTCGGTCGAGGCGCTCAACGGCCCGAAGGACTTCATCCCGGCGCACAACAAGGTGTTCAAGGAGCGCCGCGACCTCGTCGTCTCGATGCTCAACCAGGCGAGCGGGATCGACTGCCCGACCCCGGAGGGCGCCTTCTACGTGTTCCCGTCCTGCGCCGGGACGATCGGCAAGGTCGCCCCGTCGGGCAAGCGCATCGAGACCGACCAGGACTTCGTGACCGAGCTCCTGGAGGCGGAAGGCGTCGCGGTGGTGCAGGGCTCGGCCTTCGGCCACGGCCCGAACTTCCGCATCTCCTACGCCACGGCGACGAGCGCCCTGCAGGCCGCCTGCGAGCGCATCCAGCGTTTCTGCGGGAACCTGAAGTGACGGGTAAATAGGGGTTATTCCTGCCGTTCTGCGGCGAAAAACCCGCGCGACACCTCTCCCGATTCGACCTAAGATGTTCTCCCGTGCCCCTCGCGGCACGGGGGACCGGCACCGGCGGACCCGCGCGCGGGCTCCCCGTCCGGACCAAGCATCGGCAGGTATTGCGGTCCGCCGTGGCCGCCCGGGTCATTCGAGGGGGAGTTCATGCGAAACGTCCTTGCGGGGTCGGCGGCGGCCGTGGTGGCCGTCATGCTGGCCACCGCGGCACCCGCCCAGGAGCGGGTGCAGGCCGGAAGCCTGTCCTGCGACGTGTCGGCCGGGCTCGGCCTGATCATCGGGTCGCAGCGGCAGGTCTATTGCACCTTCACGCCCTCGCTGAACGGCCCGGTGGAGACCTACACGGGCAGCATCACGCGCATCGGCCTCGACATCGGCGCCACCGCCGGCGGCGTCATGGTGTGGGTCGTGTGGTCGCCCACGACGCGCCCCGTCGGGGCGCTCGCCGGTGCCTATGCGGGCGCCAGCGCCGAGGCCTCGCTGGTCGCCGGGCTCGGCGCCAACGTGCTGCTCGGCGGCAACGACCGCAGTGTTGCGCTCCAGCCGGTTTCGGTTCAGGGTCAGGCCGGCGTCAACATCGCCGCCGGCGTCGCCGGCCTCGAGCTGAGGTTCGTGCGCTGACCCGCGACGCTCACCTTCTCCGCGGCGACGAGTCGCCTTGCCTGCGCGTGCCGCCCGGCCGCGTCCGGCTCCGCCGCGGACGCTCTCGGTAAGCCCTCCTCACGAGCCGCACGGTCGCGGCGGGGGCTGACCGAAGCACATACGCCGGTTCTCGTGCGGGACGCCTCCCGCGTCCTCACAGGATCCGACTTCGCCGGGAACGGCAGAAGCAGGGCCGCTCCCGCTGTCAGGACTTGGCTGCGTCGGCCCCGCCTCGGGGCCGAGCTGACCGACGGAGGCACGATATGGGAGACAATGGAGGCGGCCCCACAGGCCCACGGTGCATCGCGATCGTCGGACCGTTCCAGAGCGGCAAGACGACGCTCCTGGAGGCGATCCTGGCCCGCACGGGCGCGGTCGGCCGGCAGGGCACCGTGGACCAGGGGACCACGGTCGGCGACGCCAGCAAGGAGGCGCGCGACCACCGCATGAGCGTCGAGCTCTCGGTCGCCACGACGACCTTCATGGGCGACGCCTACACGTTCATCGACTGCCCCGGGTCGGTGGAGTTCGTCCAGGACATGCGCGCCGCGCTGCCGGCCGTCGACGCGGCCATCGTGGTCTGCGAGGCCGACGAGAAGAAGGTGCCGCAGCTCCAGCTCATCCTGCGCGAGCTCGAGGAGCTGAACGTTCCCCATTTCCTGTTCCTCAACAAGATCGACAAGGCCGACACCCGGCTCTCCGACGCGCTGCGCATGCTGCAGCCGGCGTCGCGCGTGCCGCTGCTGCTCCGCCAGATCCCGACCTGGAGCGGCGAGACCGTCAACGGCTTCGTCGACCTCGCGCTGGAGCGCGCCTTCGTCTATCGCGAGAACCAGCCGTCCGAGGTGGTGCCGCTCGAGGGCGACACGCTCGACGCCGAGAAGCAGGCCCGCTTCTCGATGCTGGAGACGCTCGCCGATCACGACGACGAGCTGATGGAGCAGCTGCTCGAGGACATCACGCCGCCGCGCGACCGGGTGTTCGACGATCTGCGCAAGGAGATGCGCGACCGGCAGGTCTGCCCGATGCTGATGGGCGTGGCGAGCCGCACCAACGGCATTCTCCGCCTGCTCAAGGCGCTGCGCCACGAGGCGCCGGGCGCCGCCCAGACGGCCGAGCGGCTCGGCGTCAAGGCCGGCAGCGAAGCCGTCGCCTACGTGATGAAGACGTTCCACACGACCCACGGCGGCAAGCTGTCGATCGCCCGCGTGCTCGCCGGGCAAATCGGCGACTCGACCGTGCTGCATTCGCCCACCGACGAGGTCGGGCGCGTCGCCGGCGTGTTCAAGATGCTCGGCCAATCGCAGGAGAAGCGCGGTGCCGCGACCACCGGCGAGACGGTGGCGCTCGCCAAGCTCGACGGCGCCAAGACCGGCATGACGCTGTCGACCGGCAAGACGCCGCACAAGGCGGTGATCGAGGTGAAGCCCTATCCGCCGGTGCTCAACATCGCGGTC
Organism: Rhodoplanes sp. SY1; assembly: GCF_046000175.1. Classification (NCBI taxonomy): domain Bacteria; kingdom Pseudomonadati; phylum Pseudomonadota; class Alphaproteobacteria; order Hyphomicrobiales; family Nitrobacteraceae; genus Rhodoplanes; species Rhodoplanes sp. SY1. Next base: position 17,279 of record NZ_JBEOMB010000110.1, on the reverse strand, counting down.
GCGGCGCGGGAGCGCAAGGACGACGTCAAGCTCGGCCAGGCGCTGTCCAAGCTGCTCGACGAGGATTCGTCGCTCAGCGTGATCCAGAACCAGGAGACCCACGAGGTGGTCATCTGGGGCCAGGGCGAGATGCATCTGCGGGTCGCCACCGAGCGGCTCGCCGACCGCTTCGGCGTCGCCATCGAGCGGCACAAGCCGAGCGTCGGCTACCGCGAGACCATCAAGAAGTCGGTCACGCAGCGCGGCCGTCACAAGAAGCAGTCGGGCGGCCACGGCCAGTTCGGCGACGTGGTGCTGGAGATCGGCCCGCTGCCGCGCAGCTCGGGCTTCCAGTTCTCCGAGCGCATCACCGGCGGCGTGGTGCCGCGCAACTACATCCCGTCGGTCGAGGAGGGCGTGATCGACGCCCTCAAGGAGGGGCCGCTCGGCTTCCCCGTCGTCGACATCGCGGTGGCGCTGATCGACGGCTCGTACCACACGGTCGACTCGTCCGACATGGCGTTCCGCACCGCCGGCCGCATCGGCATCGTCGAGGCGCTGCCGCAGTGCCAGCCGGTGCTGCTGGAGCCGATCCACGAGGTCGAGATCGTCTGCCCGACCGAGGCGACCGCCAAGATCAACGCCATCCTGTCGGGACGGCGCGGCCAGATCCTCGGCTTCGACACCCGCGAGGGCTGGCCCGGCTGGGACACGGTGCGGGCCCAGATGCCCGAATCGGAGATCGGCGACCTGATCATCGAGGTCCGCTCGGCCACGGCCGGCGTCGGCACCTTCACGTTCAAATTCGACCACATGGCCGAGCTGACCGGCAAGACCGCCGACCAGATCGTCGCCGCCAGGAAGGCCGCGGCGTGAGCTGACGGGCATCCGACTCTTGGGGCCGCGGGCACGCGCGCGGCCCCAAGAGAGACCGAGATCAAGAGATCGCCATGACCGAGCTGCCGCCCGACATTCTCCGCCTCGCTCGGCAGCTCGCCGAGGCGCAGGGAATTTCGGTGGCGGAGGCCATTCGGCGCGCCGTCGCGGACAGTTTCGAAGCTGCCGGGCTCACGGAGACCGATCAGGCCGCACGCCGCAGGATGAGCGCCGAACAGATGCTGGCCTTCGGGCGCGAGATTGCCGCGATGCCGCTGCTCGATCCGCGCTCGCCGGAGCAGATCATGGACGATATCGCGTCCCCATGATCGCCGTCGACAGCTCCGCTTTCGTCGCCATTCTCGAGGCCGAGCCCGACGCTGCTGATTTCGCTGCCGCGATCGCAGACGCCGACCGCCTGCTCGTCTCCACCGTCAATGTTCACGAGACCGCGATCGTGCTGAGGGCGCGTCGCGGACCGCAGGCCGTCGCGCGGTTCTGGCGCTTTCTCCGGGTGGAGAACGACTTCGTGATCGTGCCGTTCGACGAGACTCAGCTCCGCGCCGCCGTCGCCGCATTCGATCGGTTCGGCAAGGGCATTCATCCGAACGCCCGCCTGAACCTCGCCGACTGCGCGGCCTACGCGCTCGCGTTCACAATGGCAGTGCCGCTGTTGTTCAAGGGCGACGATTTCGCCCATACGGACGTGATCCGCGTCGTGACATAACGCCGCTTCCGCATCGCGCCGCTCAAAACCCCCAGCGCGACGGCTTGCGGACGAAGACGAAGCGGTCGTCGGGACGCCAGAAGACGTCCGGGTGGCCGTCGTGGACGTCGAGCCACAGACCCTCGTCGTCGTGGTCGAGCGAGAAGGAGAGCGGCTCGCGCTCGGGATCGCCGACCGGCTGCATCGCAACGATCAGGCGCTCGCCGGCCGGTTGGTCGCGATAGGCGAGGCGCAGCATCGGGGCGATCTCGGCGGCGCCGAGGCCGAGCCGCACGGCCCGCGCCGCGCTGCGGATCTCGGCCCAGCGGGCGCCGCGTGCAAAGCCGAGATCGGCGGGCGTGGCGATCGCCAGCTCGACGACGCGCTTGCGGTCGCTCCAGCGCAGGTCGGGGTGGCCGAGCAGCGTGTCGGCATCGGCGCTGACATGGACGGCGGCCTCCGCGAGCATCGCCCGGCACGGCTCGGCGCCCCGGCAGCGCCCGATCATGACGCTGCGCCAGGCCGGCGGCACGCGGGCCGGCCCGACATGGAGCCAGCGCCCGACCGCATTCCAGTTGAGCACGTCCAGCATTCGCCACCCGCACGAGACATCCGGCCGCCGGCCGCCTCGCGGCCGCGGCTCGCCTCTCGAACCGCTGCTTGGCCCATCAGGCCTCGAAACGCAACGCCTCCCACCCTCACCGGTGTCGCCGCACCGCCGACCGGACGCATTCTACCGAGACCCGAGACGATCGCGAAACCATGGCGACCGAGTCCGTGGCGGCGCTACCGAAAATCAATGACCACCGCGCGACAGTCGGGCGACAGCCGACTCGAGATCGGCACGCTCCGCGTCGTGCAGGTACCGACATGTTGAAACAAATCCGCTCGCTTCTGTCGCGCGACGACGACGACCGCGGCCCCGACGGCAAGCCGCGGGTGACGCTGCAGAAGGCCCTCGACCGCAAGTGGCTCGAGGTCTGGTATCAGCCAAAGTTCGATCTCGCGACCCGCAAGATGGTCGGCGCCGAGGCACTCGTCCGCGTGCGCCATCCCGAGCACGGCGTGCTGGCACCGTTCGCCTTCCTGCCCGGTGCGAGCGAGGCGGCGATGCTCGCCATGACCGAGCGGGTGATCGGCGAGGCGTTGCGCGACTGGGAGCACTGCCGCGCGGTCGGCGCGCCGGAGCTCAAGCTCGCCGTCAACGTGCCGGCCAACGCCTTCGTGCGGCTGCCGATCGCCCGGATGATCCGCGACGGCCGCCCGCGCAGCACGGAGTGGCCGGGCCTCATCCTCGAGGTCACCGAGGACCAGGTGATGAACGACCTCGACGTCGCCAACGAGGTGGCGGCCGAGCTGCGCAGCCAGAACTGCGGCCTCGCGGTCGACGATTTCGGCGCCGGCTACTCGTCGCTCGCGCGGCTGCGCCAGCTCCCGTTCACCGAGCTGAAGATCGACCGCGCCTACGTCACCGACTGTCACACCGACCGCACCAATGCGGGCATGCTGGAGACCATCGTCGAGCTCGCCAAGCGGTTCGACCTGAAGACCGTCGCCGAAGGCATCGAGACGCCGCACGAGAGCCACAAGCTGCAGGGCATCGGCTGCGTGGTCGGCCAAGGCTACCTGTTCGCCAAGCCGATGCCGAAGGACCAGTTCGTCGCCACGCTGCAGCGCCACACCGGCAAGCGCGCGCCCGAGCCGAGTCGCTGGAACCCGTTCGCGTCCGCCCCGAAGCTGCGCACCGGCACCTGACGCCGGGCAGGGAGGCGGCGGCGCTGCTTTGCCGCACGACGGGCCTCGTGTCCCGGGCGCGGCGCCCGCGCCGTGACCCGGGCCCCAGCGCGGCGGTCGAGGCCGTCCGAAGACCCTTGCGTGCCGCCCCTGGGCCCCGGCTCGGCGGCGCATCGGGCCTGCGGCCCGACGCGCCTCGTCCGGGGCACGCAGCCGAAAATTCACCCGTCCCCCGCCTCCCGATTGTGTCATTCCGTGTCGGGCTGTTGCAGCCCTGCACTGGCCGCCGTCTGCGACCGGTGGTAGGTCGGGACGACATCAGTCGCGAGGTCGGCCCATGCGGATCGCTGCTCCTGCCCTGTCGCTCGTGTGCGTGCTCCTGTCGGCGGTCGCCGCGCAGGCGGATCGCCGCGTCGCCTTCGTGCTCGGCAACGGCGACTATCGCACCGTCATGCCGCTGCCCAACCCGACCATCGATTCGACCGCGATGGCGGCGAAGCTGCGCAACATCGGCTTCGAGGTGGTCGAGGGCACCGACCTCACCCGCGAGGGCATGACCGCGAAGCTGATCGAGTTCGGCCGCAAGGCGCAGGGCGCCGACATCGCCGTGTTCTTCTATGCCGGCCACGGCATCGCGGTGAACGGCGTCAACTATCTGCTGCCGGTCGACGCCGACCTGAAGTCCGAGATGGACGTGAAGCTCGGCGCGGCCATCGACGTCGACACCACGCTCGACCAGACGATGGGCGACGCCAAGGTCAAGCTCGTGTTCCTCGACGCCTGCCGCGACAACCCGTTCGCTGAGCGCATCCGCTCGGCCTCGCGCACCCGCAGCGTCACGGTGGCGAACGGGCTCGCCGAGATGAAGTCCGGCGAGGGCACGCTGATCGCCTTCGCGACCGGCCCGGGCCAGACCGCGCTCGACGGCTCGGCCGGCGGCCACAGCCCGTTCACCCGCGCGCTCCTCGACAACATCGCGACGCCCGGCGTGGAGATCCAGCAGGCGATGACCAAGGTGCGGGCGCAGGTCAACGAGTCGACCCGCAAGCAGCAACTCCCCTGGGGCCACACCAACCTGATCGGCGCCGTCTACCTCAATCCGGCCGCCGACGGCGCCGCCGCGACGCCGGTCGCGCTCGGCGCGGCGCCGGCGACCGCCGCGGCCGCCCCGGTGACCTCCGAGGTGGAGCTCGAGTTCTGGCGCTCGATCCGCGACTCCAACAAGGTCGAGGAGCTCGACGCCTATCTCACCAATTATCCAAACGGCCAGTTCCGCTCGATCGCACTCGCGCGCATTGCCTCCCTGAAGGCGGCGCCGCCGAAGCCCGAGAAGGCGTTGCCGCCCGGCGTCGATCCGGCCGTGACGACCGCCGAGGCGACCCAGCTCACCGAGGACCGGCTCGGCCTCAAGCCGTCGCAGCGCCGCGACGTGCAGCGCCGCCTCTCCGGGCTCGGCTTCGACGTCTCGACCACCGGCACGTTCGGGCCGGAGACGCGCGGCGTGATCCGCCGCTGGCAGGCGGCGCGCCGCTATGTCGAGTCGGGCTTCCTCAACGGCCCGCAGCACAAGGCGCTGCTCGCCGAGGCGCAACCGGTCGAGGAGAAGCCGGTGGTCCGGCAGGCGGCACCACGGCCGCGCGTCGAGCAGCCGGCCGGCCAGATGCAACCGGCGGGACGGCAGCAATCGAGCCCGTTCGACGGCGCCGCCGGCGCCTTCATCGGCGGCGTCATCGGCGGCGCCCTGCGGAGGTGATGGCGGGGCGAATAGCGAATAGCGAATAGCGAATAGCGAGTAGTTGGGAGCCGAATACCATCGCTTCCGCGGTCGTGGCCGATCGCTCTTTCTACTCGCCACTCGCTACTCGCCACTCGCTACTCGCCACTCGCTACTCGCCACTCGCCACTCGCCACTCGCCACTCGCTACTCGCCACTCGCTACTCGCCACCCGCCACTCGCTACTCCGTGACTTGCCGGTGATCCGCGTCGCCCGTAGCTGACGTAGACGTCAGCGACGCCGCGCCGGTCACGATTCCTCGCGTCGGACGAAACAAGACCACCGGCTCGGCCGTATCTCCTCGCGAGGCCCACCGCCCGCGAGAGCCCCCGGAGTCCGCCATGCCCGCCATCCTTCGTCGTCCTGCATGGGCGCTGCCCGACAGCGCCGCCACTCCCGAAGACATCGCGCTCCGGCTCGACCGCCGCGCCCTCCTGGCCGGCGCCGGGGTGATCGCCGCGAGCGCCCTGTCGCCCGACCTGGCGCTGGCGCAGCGCATCGGCGACGTCCCCGACCCGTCGGCGGGGCTCTATCCGGCCAAGCGCAACGCGGCCTTCACCCTCGACCGCCCGGTCACCGACGAGCAGGCGAACCTGAACTACAACAACTTCTACGAGTTCGGCATGTCGAAGTCGGTGGCCCGCCAGGCCCAGGCGCTGAAAACGCGCCCCTGGACGATCGCCATCGACGGCATGGTGGAGAAGTCGTTCGAGATCGGCATCGACGATCTCCTCAAGCAGGTGACCCTGGAGGAGCGGCTCTACCGCCACCGCTGCGTCGAGGCGTGGTCGATGGCGATCCCGTGGACCGGCTTCCCGCTCGCCAAGCTGGTCGCGCTGGCGAAGCCGCTCGGCTCGGCCAAGTACGTCCGGATGGAGACGTTCAAGGATCCGTCGATCGCGCCGGGCCAGCGCCAGACCTGGTATCCTTGGCCCTATGTCGAGGGCCTGACCATCGCCGAGGCGGAAAACGACCTCGCCTTCCTGGTGACGGGCGCCTACGGCAAGCCGGTCGCCAAGCAGATGGGGGCGCCGCTGCGCCTAGCGGTGCCGTGGAAATACGGCTTCAAGTCGATCAAGTCGATCGTCCGCTTCACCTTCACGGACAAGCGGCCGAAGAGCTACTGGGAGTCCCTGCAGGCGGGCGAGTACGGGTTCTGGGCGAACGTCAACCCGGAGGTTCCGCATCCGCGTTGGAGCCAGGCCTTCGAGCGGGTGCTCGGCACCGACGAGCGCCGCCCCACCCTCCTGTTCAACGGCTACGGCGAGCAGGTCGCCGGCCTCTACAAGGGGCTGGAGAAGGAGCGCCTGTGGGCGTGAGCCACATGCTCCCGGCACGCTGGAAAAAGCTCGTTCCGCCCTCGTCCTGAGGTGCCCGGCAAAGCCGGGCCTCGAAGGACGCGGCCATATGGTTCGCGACGCGGCCGGAGTTTACACTCGGGCCGCGCATCGCGCGGACCCGGGTGGCCGCTCCTCACCTTGAGGATCGAGGTGGAGCGATCAACGGCAATTCCGCGACCAGCCAATAAAAAACGCCGGGCCTTGCGACCCGGCGTAGTTTCGTCGGCAAATGCCGACAACACCTTCCAGAGGGACAGCTGACGGCCACGGAAGAATGTGGGAGGGACCCGTCGCCAGCAGCTTCCCGAAGCATGTCGGCGGGGCGCCCCCTAGGCAATGACGGTTATAACATGCCCACAATGCCGGACCCGCAGGGCTGTTCGCAATCAAGGAACATCGGGCGATAATCGCCCGGACCCATCCATCGGGCTCGCTTTCGGCGAGCACCTCAGGATGACGGGTCGGGGTTCAGGGCCGATGGTAACACCGGGTCATGGCCGGGCTTGTCCCGGCCATCCACGATCTTGTTTTTGCGAAGCTGTTAGTTCGGGGATGCCCGCGACGAGCGCGGGCATGACGGGTTCGGGGATCGTCCGAGGGCTCAAGCGGAAAACACCGCCGCGGCGACGCACCTCGTTCACAAGCCTGTCGGAGGGGTGCTGCCCGACGTCCACCCGCCCTCAGTAATTCCAGCGCTGCGCCTTGCTGACCAAAAAGTCGCGGAACGCCTGGACGCGGGCGACCGACTTCAGCTCCTCCGGGTAGACGAAGTAGGCGTCGAGCGACACCGACTCGTCGTCGCTGAACAGCGTCACGAGGCTCTGGTCGTCCTCGAGGATGTAGTCGGGCAGCATGGCGATGCCGATGCCGCGCTGGCAGGCGCGCAGCACGCCCGCGATATTGGTGATGATCAGGTGCGGCTGGCGCAGGTCCTTGCCTTCGCGCCCCGCCGTGATCAGCCAGCGCGCGCTCTGCAGGTTGATGGGCACGACGGTGCCGCCGAGCACGATCAGCCGGTGCTTGTCGAGATCCTCGATGGAGCGCGGCGTGCCGAAGCGCTTGAGATACTCAGGCGAAGCATAGGCGTGGTAGTGCACCGAGAACAGCTTGCGCTGGATCAGGTCGGGCTGGGTCGGCTGGCGCAGGCGGATCGCCACGTCGGCCTCGCGCATCGCGAGGTCGAGCTCCTCCTCCGTGGTGATCAGCGTGATGCGGATGTCGGGATAGAGATCCGTGAACTCGCCGAGCCGCGGCGTCAGCCAGTGGACGCCCATGCCGATCGTCGTGGTGACGCGCAGGTCGCCGTGCGGCCGCTCGCGACTGTCGGTGAGCTTCACCCGCACCGACTCGAGCTTCATGAACACGTCGTGGGCCGTGCGATACAGCAGCTCGCCCTGCTCGGTGAGGATCAGGCCGCGGGCGTGACGGTGGAACAGCGCCACCGCCAGCTCCTGCTCGAGCGCGCTGACCTGGCGCGACACTGCCGACTGCGACAGCCCGAGCTGCTCGCCCGCATGGGTGAAGCTGCCCGCCTCGGCGGCGGCGTGGAAGACCTTGAGCTTGTCCCAATCCATGTTTCGTTCGCGGGCGATGCCCGTTCCCATCCCGGCTCGCCCTCAGGCGCGAGCAGCGTGCCGACCGAGGCCGACCGGCACTTGTTCCTGTGTGACACGATTCGGGTTTCGAGACCTTACCGACGCGCCTGACCCGCGACCGAAACCGTAGGCCATGGTTGAAGAATCCCGACCCTTCCCGTGACGATTCACTCGGCGGCGGCGCGCGTCTCGGCATGGGCGGCGAGGAACCGCTCCGCCTCGAGCGCCGCCATGCAGCCCATGCCGGCCGCCGTGACGGCCTGCCGGTAGATGTCGTCGGCGACGTCGCCGGCCGCGAACACGCCCGGCACCGAGGTGGCGGTCGAGTACGGCGCCACCTTGATGTAGCCGGACGGCTTCAGCTCGAGCTGGCCGGTGAACAGCGCGGTCGCCGGCGCGTGGCCGATGGCGACGAACACGCCGTCGGCGGCGAGGTCCCGGGTCGCGCCGGTCTGCACGTCGCGCAGCCGCACGCCCGTCACCTTGCCGGGCGCCGCGGTGCCGACGATCTCGTCGACGGCGCTGTTCCAGATCACCTCGACCTTGGGGTTCTTGAACAGCCGGTCCTGGAGGATCTTCTCGGCCCGGAAGGCGTCGCGGCGGTGCACCACAGTCACCTTGGATGCGAAGTTGGTGAGGAACAGCGCCTCCTCGACGGCCGAGTTGCCGCCGCCGACCACCACGACCTCCTTGCCGCGATAGAAGAAGCCGTCGCAGGTGGCACAGGCCGAGACGCCGTAGCCCTTGTAGGTGTCCTCCGACGGCAGGCCGAGCCAGCGCGCCTGGGCGCCGGTCGCGACGATCAGCACGTCGGCCAGATAGACGTCGCCCGAATCACAGACCAGCCGGAACGGCCGGCGGCCGAGATCGACGGAATTGACGTGGTCGGTGACGATCCGGGTGCCGACATGCTCGGCCTGCTTCTGCATCTGCTCCATGAGCCAGGGGCCCTGGATCGGCTCGGCGAATCCCGGATAGTTCTCGACCTCGGTCGTGATGGTGAGCTGGCCGCCCGGCTGGATGCCCTGGATCAGCACCGGCTCCAGCATGGCGCGTGCGGCATAGACGGCGGCCGTGTAGCCGGCCGGACCCGATCCGATGATCACCACGCGGGCATGGGTGGTCTCGGCCATGCGAAGCCTCGTTCGAATAGGGCGTGCGGAGATACCGCCGGGGCGCACCGGCGAGTGCGCGTCAATGTAGACATTCCGCCGAGGCATGCAAGGCACGCATAACCCCGGATGTGGACAGTAAACAACACTGCGCTTTTCGGTGCACAACGCAGAGCCGGGTCACACGCAATATTATTTCCGATGGCATGGCTCTTGCGATAATGCTGTCCGAGTCGGGCCCGAACGACGGCGCGGCGACGACGCTGGAGAGACGACCTGTGCCCTACCGCCTCGATGCGATCGACCACCGTATCCTGAAAGAGCTCCAGGAGGACGGGCGCATGACGAATGTCGAGCTCGCCCGCCGCGTGGGCATCTCGCCGCCGCCCTGCCTGCGGCGCGTGCGCGCCCTGGAGGAGGCCGGCTTCATCACCGGCTACCGGGCGCTGCTCGACGAGAAGCGCCTCGGCTACGAGGTGACGGCCTTCGCCATGGTGCACCTGTCGAGCCAGGCCGAGCCCGACCTGCAGGCCTTCGAGGCCTATGTGCGCGGCAAGCCGCTGGTGCGCGAATGCTGGATGCTGTCGGGCGAGATCGACTTTCTGCTGAAGTGCGTCGCCCCCAACCTGTCGACCTTCCAGGCGCTCGTCGCCGAGCTGACGGCCGCCCCCAATGTCCGCAACGTCAAGACGACGCTGACGCTCCGCAACGCCAAGAACGACCCGATCGTGCCGCTCGAGCTCGACCGGGCGACGGTGTGAGGCGGGGAAATCCCAACCTGTTCTCTCCTCGTCCCGACGAGCGGGCCGAAGGCCCGGATCTTCTCCCCTCGTCCTGAGGAGGCCGCGAAGCGGCCGTCTCGAAGGACGAGGCCACATGGGTCGAGACGCGCTCCTGCGGAGCGCTCCTCACCATGAGGCGAGAGCGAGTGCCACCGCGTGGCCCGAGTTTTCAGCATGCCCCCTGCCCCGTCTGCCGAAATGCCCGCCGAACCCCTCCGCCCCATCGCCGTCATCGTCGACCGCGAGGGACTCGGCGATTCGCTACTCAAGCTGCCGTTCCTGCGGGCGATCACACGGGCCTATCCGGGCCGGCCGGTGTGGTGGATCTCCAGCCACCAGACCTCGATGGCGCACGAGCTGGCGCCCTTCGTGAAGCCGCTGATCGCCAACGTGATCGAGAACGCCGCACTGACCCGCCCGCCCCTGGACGTGATCGGGCGGCTGCGGGCGCTGCCGCCGTTCGAGATGGTGTTCGATTCGCGCACCCGCGGCCTCACGGTGCTGCTGGCGCGCCTCTTCCTGAAGCACCGCGGCTTCTACTGCTGCCTGCCCGGCTACCTGTTCTCGTCGAAGCGGCCACCCGGGCGCTTCGGCCGCCCGCGCGGCATCGCGGCCCGCATGCTGAGCCTCGCCGAGGCCGCGATCGGCGGGCCGGCGGACTGGGAGGGCCGTCTCGACATCTCGGACGCGGCCCGCACACTCGCCGCGGCGCGCCTGCCCGCGGGGCCGTCCTATGTGGGGCTGGCGCCGGGCAGCCGCGAGGCGCGCAAGAACTGGCCGATCGACCGCTGGATCGCGCTCGCCGGCGCTCTCACGGCGCGCGGCCATGTGCCGGTGTTCCTGATCGGACCCCAGGAGCAAGCCCTAATCGCGCGCATTCGCGCCGAAGCGCCGGGCGCCCTGATGCCGGAGGTCGCGCCGGTCGACCCGGCGCTCGGGTTGGCGCGGCTCGAGCTCGCCATCGCGGTCGGCGAGCGACTCGCCGCCGTGGTCGCCAACGACAACGGCATCGGCCATCTGATGGCGACCATCGGCACGCCCTTGGTCAGCCTGTTCGGCCCGACCGACGTGGGGCGCTGGGCGCCGTTCACGCGGCGCGGCGAGATCGTGCGGGCGCAGGCGTTCGGCGGCGAGACCATGGACGACATCCCGGTCGACGCGGCTCTCGCCGGCCTCGACCGCCTGCTGGCGCGCACCGCGACGACCGCCGGCTGATCTGGTGGTCATTCCGGGGCGGCGCGCAGCGCCGAACCCGGAATCCAGCCGAGAACTCGGAGTATGTCGCTGGATTCCGGGTTCGGGCCTTCGGCCCGCCCTGGAATGACCGCGACGTGATCAGTCCGCGACTCAATACGCCGCGTAGGACTTTTCCTCGGTCAGCTCCGAGCCGACCAGGGTGTCGATCTCGCGCTTGAGCGCGGCGCGGCGGTCGTTGGTGCGGTAGACGGCGCGGGCGAGCGCGACGAAGCCCTCGCCGAAGTCGCCGTGGCGCTCGCAGTCGCGGATGTCGTCCTCGATCTGCCACAGGCTCTCGTTGACGCCCCGCAGCGCCGCCTTCAGGGGCGCGACGCCGGGATGCGCCGCGAGCAGCGGCGCGAGCGGCTCGCCGAGAACCGACAGCTCGTGCCGGATGTTGGCGAGCTTGGCCGGATCGGCGATGCGCTCCGACTTGATCTCCAGGATCGTCACCTTGTCGACCAGCTCGCCGGCCGAGACGGCGATCACGATGCGGGACGGGGATCCGCCGGTCGCGGATCCGCCGGACGTCGGTGCGCCAATCATGCGGGAAGCTCCAGTGCGGCCGGACCGACCGCGAGCCGACGATCCCCGCGCGATCGGGACAGATGTCGAGCTGCGGCCATCGCGGCGAGGAGGACGTCGGGAGGGATCGCGACGGCGCCGGCGACCACGGCCGCCAGCGCGTCACGTCGACGATCTCAGCGGAAGATGACCTCGAGGATCTCGTAGGCCTTGGCGCCGCCCGGCGTCACCACCTCGACCTGGCTGCCCTTCTTCTTGCCGACCAGGGCGCGGGCGAGCGGCGAGGCGATCGAGATGCGGCCGTTCTTGGCGTCCGCCTCGGGCTCGCCGACGATCTGCCAGACGTGCTTCTTCTCGGTGTCCTCGTCGATCAGCGTGACGGTCGCACCGAACTTGATGGTGTCGCCCGACAGCTTGGAGACGTCGATCACCTCGGCCCGCGCGAGCTTGTCCTCGAGCTCGGCGATGCGGCCCTCGTTGAGCGACTGCGATTCCTTGGCGGCGTGATACTCGGCGTTCTCCGAGAGGTCGCCGTGGGAGCGCGCTTCGGTGATCTGCTGAATGATGCGGGGTCGCTCGACCTGCTGGCAGTGCCGCAGCTCGTTTTCCAGCGCGGTGTAGCCGGCAGCCGTCATCGGTATCTTGTCCATCGGTTCCTTCTCCGACAGAAAAAAACTCGATCGCGAGCCGGTGTCATCCGGCGCGCAACCGTTCGAAACATGGTCAGCCCGTGGCCTGAGTTCCCCGACCGCGTCCTTCAGCGGGCGTTTTCGGAGAAATAGCTCTGCAGGGTGCGCACCTCGAGGTCACCCGCGAGATAGGCCTTGATCCCGAGCGCCGCCGCGACGGCTCCGGAAAGAGTGGTGTAGTACGGCACCTTATGCAAGAGGGCTGCGCGCCGCAAGGAACGCGAGTCCGAGATGGCCCGGGTACCGCTGGTGGTGTTGAACACCAGCTGGACATCGCCGTTCTTGATCGCGTCGACGATGTGGGGCCGGCCCTCCAGCACCTTGTTGACCTTCTCGGCCGGCACCCCGTGCTCCTGCAGGAAGCGCTGCGTCCCGCCCGTGGCGATGACCCGGAAACCGAGGTCCGACAAGAGCTTGACCGAGTCGAGGATGCGCGTCTTGTCGCTGTCCCGCACCGCGACGAACACGGTGCCCTTGGTCGGCAGGCGGGCGCCGCCGCCGATCTGGCTCTTGGCGAAGGCGATCTCGTAGGAGCGGTCGATGCCCATCACTTCGCCGGTCGAGCGCATCTCCGGGCCGAGCAGCGTGTCGACGCCGGGGAAGCGGGCGAACGGGAAGACCGCCTCCTTGACGCCGACATGGTGCAGCACCGGCGGCTTCAGGTCGAAGCTCGCGAGGCTCTCGCCTGCCATCACCCGGGCCGCGATCTTGGCGACCGGCAGGCCGATCACCTTGGCGACGAACGGCACGGTGCGCGACGCGCGCGGATTGACCTCCAGGACGTAGATATCGCCGTCCTTCAGCGCGTACTGGACGTTCATCAGGCCGCCGACGCCGAGCGCCAGCGCCATCGCCCGGGTCTGCCGCTCCAGCTCCTCGATCACGTCCGGCTGCAGCGAGAACGGCGGCAGCGAGCAGGCCGAGTCGCCGGAATGCACGCCGGCCTCCTCGATGTGCTGCATGATGCCGGCGATGAACGTGTCCTTGCCGTCGCAGAGGCAGTCCACGTCGATCTCGATGGCGTCCGACAGGTAGCGGTCGAACAGCAGCGGGTTCTGGCCCAGCACCGTGTTGATCTGGCCGGTCTTGTCGTTCGGATAGCGCGCCTTGACGTCGGACGGAACCAGGCTCGGCAGGGTGCCGAGCAGATAGTCGTCGAACTGCTCCTGATTGCGGATGATCGCCATGGCGCGGCCGCCCAGCACGTAGCTCGGGCGCACCACGAAGGGCAGGCCGAGCTCGGCGGCGACGAGGCGGCTCTGCTCGACCGAGTAGGCGATGCCGTTCTTGGGCTGGCGCAGCTGCAGCTTGTCGAGGAGCCGCTTGAAGCGGTCGCGGTCCTCGGCGAGGTCGATGGCGTCCGGCGAGGTGCCGAGGATCGGCACCTTCGCCGCCTCGAGCGCGGCGGCGAGCTTGAGCGGCGTCTGGCCGCCGAACTGCACGATGACGCCGTGCAGGGTGCCGTTCGACTGCTCGGTGGCGATGATCTCCAGCACGTCCTCGGCGGTCAGCGGCTCGAAATAGAGGCGATCCGAAGTGTCGTAGTCGGTCGACACGGTCTCCGGATTGCAGTTGACCATGATGGTCTCGTAGCCGGCGTCCGACAGCGCGAAGCAGGCGTGGCAGCAGCAGTAGTCGAACTCGATGCCCTGCCCGATCCGGTTCGGGCCGCCGCCCAGGATGATCACCTTCTTGGCGTCGGACGGCTCCGCCTCGTCGGCCGGGCTGCCTGCGAACGGCGCCTCGTAGGTCGAGTACATGTAGGCGGTCGGCGAGGCGAACTCGGCCGCGCAGGTGTCGATGCGCTTGTAGACGGGGCGCACCGCGAGCCCGCGGCGCCGCTTCGTCACCTCGTCGGCCGACAGCCCCGTGAGCGCACCGAGCCGTGCGTCGGAGAAGCCCATGGCCTTGAGGCGGCGCAGTGCACCCGCCGTCTGCGGCAGGCCCTTCGCCTTGATCTCCGCCTCGGTCTCGACGATGCCGCGGATCTCGGCCAGGAACCACGGGTCGATGCTGCAGGAGCGGAAGATCTCCTCGTCGGAGGCGCCGAGCCGCATCGCCTGCGCGACCTTCAGCAGCCGGTCCGGCGTCGGCCGGCCGAGCGCCGCCCGGATGGCGTTCTTGTCGTCGCCATCGCCGATGCCCTCGATGGCGATCTCGTCGAGCCCGGTCAGCCCGGTCTCCATCGAGCGCAGCGCCTTCTGCAGCGATTCCTGGAAGGTGCGGCCGATCGCCATCGCCTCACCCACCGACTTCATCGAGGTGGTGAGCAGCGGCTCGGCGCCCGGGAACTTCTCGAAGGCGAAGCGCGGGATCTTGGTGACGATGTAGTCGATGGTCGGCTCGAACGACGCCGGCGTGGCGCCGCCCGTGATGTCGTTGGCGATCTCGTCGAGCGTGTAGCCGACCGCGAGCTTGGCGGCGACCTTGGCGATCGGGAAGCCGGTGGCCTTCGAGGCGAGCGCCGACGAGCGCGAGACGCGCGGATTCATCTCGATGACGACGAGGCGGCCGGTCTTCGGATCGACGGCGAACTGCACGTTCGAGCCGCCGGTCTCGACGCCGATCTCGCGCAGCACCGCGATCGAGGCGTCGCGCATCACCTGATACTCTTTGTCGGTGAGCGTCAGGGCCGGCGCGATGGTGATCGAGTCGCCCGTGTGGACGCCCATCGGATCGACGTTCTCGATCGAGCAGACGATGATGCAGTTGTCGTTCTTGTCGCGAACGACCTCCATCTCGAACTCTTTCCAGCCGAGCACGCTCTCTTCGACGAGGACTTCGTTCGTCGGCGAGGCGTCCAGACCGCCCCGGACGATCTCGATGAACTCGTCGAGATCGTAGGCGATGCCGCCGCCCGTGCCGGCCAGCGTGAAGCTCGGCCGGATGATGGCCGGCAGGCCGATCTCGGCGAGCGCGATCAGGGCCTCGCCCAGCGCGCCGTGGACGTAACGCTTCTTGCGCTCCTCCTCGCCGGCCGCCCAGTCGCGCTCGAACTTTCCGCGCTCGAGCGCCTTCTCGGCCGGCTTGGCGGACGAGGCGTCGATGCGGGCGAGCGCGGCGAGATACTTCTCGCGGTCCGCCCGCTTGAGGTCGGAGGCGTTGGCCAGGAACGACTTCGGAATGTCGAGGCCGATCTTCTTCATCGCCTCGCGGAACAGCTCGCGATCCTCGGCCTTGTCGATCGCCTCGGCCGTGGCGCCGATCATGGTGACGCCGAACTTGTCGAGCACGCCCATCCGGCGCAGCGACAGGGCCGTGTTGAGCGCCGTCTGGCCGCCCATGGTCGGCAGCAGCGCCAGCTTGTCGTCCGGACGTTCCTGCCGCTCCTTCTCGATGATCTTGGCGACGACCTCGGGCGTGATCGGCTCGACATAGGTCGCGTCGGCCATCTCCGGGTCGGTCATGATGGTGGCCGGATTGGAGTTGACCAGGATGACCCGGTAGCCCTCCTCGCGCAGCGCCTTGCAGGCCTGGGTTCCGGAATAGTCGAACTCGCAGGCCTGACCGATGACGATCGGGCCCGCGCCGATGATCAGGATCGAGGAGATGTCGGTGCGTTTGGGCATCGGGGTCTTCGCGGGTTCATCCGGGCACAAAAAAAGGCGTCGTGGACGCGCCGCCTTTTGCGAACTCGACCGGTTTTGTCGCCAGCCCGCGCGGGGTTCGCCGGGGCGGGGCGACCCTTAGCCCAGAATCGACGGGGAGGGAAGAGCGGCGGGCCGGCCGGGGGACGGAGCGGTCAGTCGAGCCCGCGGCGGCGCGGCGCGAGCGGCGGCGGCGGCTCGTCCGGCTCGGGCAGCCCGAGCTCGTCCTCCTCGGCCTCGACGGCCGGCACGGCGTAGCGGCCGGACAGCCAGCGGTGGAGATCGACGTCCTTGCACCGCTGCGAGCAGAACGGGCGATACTTCTCCACAGCAGGCTTGCCGCAGATGGCGCAGGGTCTTCGGGGGACGAGCGAAGGCATGGGCGGAAGATAGGGAGGACCGGAGGCGAATGGGAGAGCTCGTGCGAACGACGGGACCGGCACGGGCTCCCTTCTCCCCGCGCGCGGGGAGAAGGTGGCTCGCCGCGCAGCGGCGAGTCGGATGAGGGGGCGCCTCCACCCTGCAGAGACTGGCGGCGAAGCCCCCTCACCCGGATTCCGCGCCTGCGGCGCGCAATCCGACCTCTCCCCGCACGCGGGGAGAGGTGAAAGGGGGCAGCCCGGCTCAGGCCGGCATCGGGTTGGTCGGGTTGAGCCAGCCGTGGCGGACGGGAAAACCCTCGCCGGCGAGGAGCGCCACCGTCTCGTAGAGCGGCAGCCCGACCACCGACGTGTAGGAGCCGACGATCTTGACGACGAAGCTGCCGGCCAGCCCCTGCACGGCATAGCCGCCGGCCTTGCCGCGCCACTCGCCCGACGCGAGATAGGCCTCGATGTCCTCGGGCGCGAGGCGCTTGAAGCGCACCCGCGTCTCGATCACGCGCTGGCGGATCGCCTCCTTGGGCGTCACCACGCAGACCGAGGTGTAGACCCGGTGGTTGCGGCCGGACAGCAGCCGCAGGCACTGAGCCGCCTCGTCGAGCAGCTCGGCCTTCGGCAGGATGCGGCGCCCGACCGCGACCACGGTGTCGGCCGCGACGATGAAGGCGCCGCGCAGGTCGTCGTCGAGCCGGACGGCTTCGAGCGCCACCTCGGCCTTGGCGTGGGCGAGCCGGTTGGCGCAGGCGCGCGGCAGCTCGCCGCGCTTCGGCGGGCTCGAGGCCCGCCTGGTTGAGGAGCGTGAGCCGCCGGGGCGAGCCGGAGGCGAGAACGAGCTTGGGACGGCCCATCATCGGCGTGAGGTTCTGTTCCGCTCCACGACGGGAGCACGGTCGATCCCGCCTCCGGCGGAGCGGAGCGTCACGGGGTCTGGGGTTCCGGGGGCGCGCCGGCCCGGGCGGGCGC